>NZ_JBLEBI010000050.1:0-38618 GCF_047340315.1 Streptomyces sp. AF1A | reverse complement strand
ATCGCCGACACCCGGGGCGAGGACCGTCCCCGCCCCCGGCCGGGCGTCGGCCCAGCCCGGCACGTCGCCTCTTCGGGGCGGCCCGCCGCGGGCGCTTCCGGGTGGCACCCGGCAGGCATCACCGGCCGCTGAGCCGCGCGGAGGCGTCCTGCACGTTTCCGGTCCCTCTCGTACACGCGCGTCACGAAGGAGAACCATCACCGTGTCGACCAGCCCATACCACATACCGACGGGGACCGCGCCCCCCTCCCCACCGCCCAGCCAGCGCACCCCGTACGCGCAGTGGGGAGGTGGTTCCGGATGTGCGGCCTGAGCGGAGAGATGCGGTTCGACGGCACGCGGCCCGACCTGGCGGCCGTCGAGCGCATGAGTGCACGGCTCGCCGCCCGCGGCCCCGACGGCCACGGGATCTGGTCGCGGGACGCCGTGGCACTGGGGCACCGCCGGCTGAAGATCATCGACCTCTCCGAGCGCGGGGCCCAGCCGATGACGGACGCCCACCAGGAACTCACCGGCGTCTTCAACGGGTGCATCTACAACTACAAGGAACTGCGTGCGGAACTCCAGGCCCTCGGACACCGGTTCCGGTCCACCTCCGACACGGAGGTCGTTCTCGAGGCGTACCGCCGCTGGGGTACCGACTGCGTCGACCACTTCCACGGCATGTTCGCCTTCGCCGTCGCCGAGCACCGGACCGGCCGGCTGATCCTGGGCCGCGACCGGCTCGGCATCAAGCCCCTGTACCTGGCGCAGAGCCCGGGGCGCCTGCGGTTCGCCTCGTCGCTCCCCGCGCTGCTCGCGGGCGGCGGCATCGACACCTCGCTGGACCCGGCCGCCGTGCACCAGTACCTCAGCTGGCATGCGACCGTGGCCGCGCCCCGCACGGTCCTGGCCGGGGTGCGCAAGCTCCCCCCGGCCACCGTGCGGATCGTCGAGCCGGACGGCACCCACGAGGAGCACTGCTACTGGCAGCCGTCGTACACGCGCCGCCCGGAGCACGCCGGCATGAGCCCGGCCGAGTGGCGGGACGCCGTGCTGGACGCGTTGCGCACCGCCGTGCGCCGGCGGATGGTCGCCGACGTGCCGGTCGGTGTCCTGCTCTCCGGCGGGCTGGACTCCAGCCTGATCGTGGCGCTGCTGGCCGACGAGGGACAGCGGGACCTGGCCACGTTCAGCGTGGGCTTCGCGCCGGAAGGCGGCGACGAGGGGGACGAGTTCCGGTACTCCGACCTGATCGCCAGGGAGTTCGGCACCGACCATCATCGGCTGGTCGTCCCCTCGGAGCGGGTCTCGACGGCCCTGGACGCGGCGGTCGCGGCGATGAGCGAGCCGATGATGAGCCACGACGTGGTCGCCTTCCATCTGCTGTCGGAGCAGGTGGCCAAAGACCTGAAGGTCGTCCAGAGCGGCCAGGGCGCCGACGAGGTGTTCGCCGGCTACCACTGGTACCCGCGGCTGGCCTGCGCGGCCCGGGAGGAGGAACCGCAGCGGTACGCCGAGACGTACGTCGACCGGCCGCACGCCGACCTCGCCGCGATGCTGCAACCGCACATGGTCCCGCAGGAGGACGTCTCGGGCCGGTTCGTGCGCGAGCACATGGCCGTGCCGGGGGCCGAGACCGCGCTGGACGCCGCCCTGCGGCTCGACACGCACGTCATGCTGGTGGACGATCCGGTCAAGCGGGTCGACAACATGACCATGGACTGGGGCCTGGAGGCCCGGGTGCCGTTCCTCGACCACGAGCTGGTGGAGCTGGCGGCCGCCTGCCCGCCCGAGCTGAAGCTGGCCGACGGCGGCAAGGGCGTCCTGAAGGAGGCCGGCCGCAAACTGCTGCCCCACCAGGTGGTGGACCGCCCCAAGGGCTACTTCCCGGTCCCGGCGATCACCCACATGGCCGGCCCCGTCCTGGACAGGGTGCGCGAGGCGCTCGGCGCCCCGGAGGCGAAGCGGCGCGGACTCTTCCAGGACTCGTACGTCGCCGAACTGCTGGCGGCCCCCGACCGACACCGCACCAGGCGCGGAGCCAACGCGCTGTGGCAAGTGGCTTTGCTGGAGATATGGCTGCAGACGCACGGAATCTGACCGGGGAGCCCCTCACGGAGGCGATGCTCGACACGGACAGGGCCGCTGCCGAGCGGCCCTCCGCCACGGACCCGACGCGCAGCGCCGAATCCGTGCCGGCCCCGGCGGGCCGCGGCCCGGCCTTCGCCGCGCCCGCCCGCGAGACGGTGCCGGACTCCTCCGGGCCGCGCGAGGCGACGACGCGGCTCATCGCGCACGGCTGTTGGTACCCCTCGCCCGACCCGGCCGGTGCACAGGTCGCCTTCATCTGCGACCGCGGCGGTGTGCCCCAGCTCTGGGCCGGTCCCGTCGACGGCGACGCGGTGCGGCTCCTCGACGACGGACCGGACCCCGTGCGGGAGGTGTCCTGGTCGCCCGACGGCCGCTGGATCGCGTACACCGCGGCCCCCGGCGGCGGTGAGCACACGCGGGTGCTGTGTGTGCGCCCCGACGGCACCGATCGGCGCGTCCTGGCCGGGGCCGAACCGGGCAGCTCCGCCCACCTGGGCTGCTGGGCGCACGACGGATCGGCGATCGCGGTCACCGTCGCGGTCCCCACCGCACCCCCCGTCCTGGACGGCACAGGGGAGCCCGGCCCGGCCGGTCGGGCGCCGGACCACTGGGAGCGCCGGACGGCAGGCGCGGAAATCCTAGGTGCCGCGCCCCACACCGGCCCCGGGCCGGCACCGTCGTCACCCCCCATCGCCGTGGGCACGGAGCCGATCGCCGTCCCGGGGGACAGGCACACCGCCCCGGCGGCCGGCTTCGGCGACGGACTGTCGGCCTATCTGATCGACCCCGACGGCGTCGCCGCCCCCGCCCTGCTCGCCGCCGAGAAGGACGCCGCGGCACTGCGCGTGTGCGATCTCAGCCGTGACGGCGCACTGGCGCTGCTGCGCCGGGGACCCCGCGGGCGGCGCGAGGCGGTCGTGCTGCGCACCGGCGACCACGTGACGACCTGCGTGGTGCCGGTGGCCGACGGCGACCCGTGGATCGGCCGTTTCTCGCCCCGCGCGGACACCCTCTGGCTGCGCAGCAACGCGCACCGGGAGTTCGCGGTCCTGCTCGCCGCCGAGCTCGACCCGGAGGGCCGGCCGCGCGCCTGGTCCGTCGGGGCGTCGCGCGAGGACTGCGACCTGGAGCTGCTGCGATGCGTCCATGACGGCAGCGCCGCCGTGCTGGCCTGGAATGTGCGCGGCATCAGCGAGGTGGAGGTCCTCGGCACGGACCCGTCCGGTGCGGCCGGGGCCGCCACCGGTCCGGCCCGCGCCGTGCCCCTGCCCCACGAGGTCGTCACCCGCATCGCGGACGCCGGGCCCCGGCTGCTGCTGGCCCTGTCCGGGTCCCGGCGCCGCCCCGGCATCTGGTGGCTGCCCGCCGAGGGCGTGGCCTCGGTACGCACCCCCTGGTCGTCACGGGACGAGGACGCCGTTCCCCCGGGCCGCCCGCCGGTACGACCGGTCCACCTCCGTCCGACCGCACGGGACGGGCTGGCGCTGAACGGCTGGTACTACCGCGCCCCCGGACGCGGCCCCAGCGAGCCGGCACCCTGCGTCATCCATCTGCACGGCGGCCCCGAGGACCAGGAGCGCCCCGTCCTCAACCCCCTCTACCACGAGATCCTGGGGCGCGGACTGGACGTCTTCGCGCCCGACGTGCGCGGATCGTCCGGTTACGGCCGCTCGTTCGTCGACGCGGACCTGGGGAGGGGCCGGTTCGCCGCGATCCAGGACGTGGCCGACTGCGCCGCCCACGCGGTGCTTGCGGGCCCGGCCGATCCGTCCCGGCTGGCGGTCATGGGCCGCTCGTACGGCGGCTATCTGACGTTCGCCTCCCTGGTGTGGCACCCGGACCTCTTCCGCACCGGCGTGGCGGTGTGCGGCATGTCCGACTTCGCGACGTTCTTCGAGGGCACCGAACCCTGGATCGCCCAGTCCGCGGCCAACAAGTACGGGCACCCGGTGAACGACCGCGAACTCCTGCACGCCCTGTCACCGATGAGCCGTATCGACGCGCTGCGCGCGCCGGTGCTCGCCGTGCACGGCGAGCACGACACCAATGTGCCGCCGGGGGAGTCGGAGCAGTTCGTGCGGGCGGCACGCGAACGCGGCGTGCGGGCCGAACTGCTCACGCTGCGCGACGAGGGACACGAGTTCCTCCGTGCCGACAACCGCCGTCTCTTCCGGCGGGCGGCCGCCGACTGGCTGCAACGGCACCTGACCGGCTGAGCGGCGGCGCGGCCGGGCCCGGATGCGCAGTCGCACACCTCTGGCATACGACCGCCTGCTACTAAATTAGTAATTAATATTGACAGGTCTCCGGTCGCGGGCCACAGTCTTCGCCGTGACACCACCGCCCGCTGCGGGCGCGGACGCCGCCTCCTCCCCGGCTCCGACGGTGCCTCTCCTGCTTCCCGACTCCCAGGAGCCGCACGTGACTTCACGCTTGCCCGCACGCCCATCCGGGCGCGCCAGGACCACCCGCCTGGCGCTCGCCGCCGCGATCTCGGTGGTGCTGACCGCCTCCGCGGTACCGGCGGCCACCGCCGCCGGCACCGCGGACCAAGGAGCGCCCACCTCCTACGACAGCGGACTCGCCCCCACGCCCTACATGGGCTGGAACACGTACTACGGACTCGGCGCCCCCACCGAGAAGGAGGTGCGCGCGGTCGCCGACACGCTGGTCAGCAGCGGTCTGCGCGACAGCGGTTACGACATCGTCTGGCTCGACGGCGGCTGGCAGGCCGACAACCCCCGCGACGCGCAAGGGCGGTTGGTGGCCAACCCGGACCGGTTCCCGTCCGGCATCCCGGCCCTGGTCTCCTATCTGCACAAGCGCGGCCTGCGGGCCGGCATCTACACCGACGCCGGCACCTACGACGGGGGCAGGAGCTGCGGGCTCGGCAGCCGCGGCCACTACGCCGAGGACGCGCGGCAGTTCGCCGACTGGAAGATCGACGCGATCAAGGTCGACTTCCTGTGCGGCATCGGCGCCGGGCTCGATCCGGGGCCCGCCTTCAAGGAGTTCAGCGACGCCGTCGCCAAGTCGGGCCGCAGGATGCTGCTCAACCTGTGCAACCCGCTCACCGACGACTGGGGCCTGCCCCACACGCCCGAGCAGGACGCGCACAACACCTACGTCTACGCGCCGACGATCGCGGACTCGTGGCGCACCGGCACGGACATCGCCTGGGGCACCCCGAGCCCGGGGGAGTGGCCCAACATCCTGCGCAACATGGACGCCAACGCCTGGCACCCCGAGGCGCAGGGACCGGGCCACTACAACGACCCCGACTACCTCATCCCCATGCGCAGCATGGCCGACGGCTCGCCGGAGCTGACCCAGGAGGAGTCCACCACCCAGTTCGTGATGTGGGCCGAGATGGCCTCCCCGCTCGTCCTGGGCTCCGACCCCCGGACCCTGTCCCCGTCGATGATCGCCACGCTGAGCAACCCGGAGATCATCTCCGTCGACCAGGACCCGCTCGGGACCCAGGGGGTCCGCGTCGCCACGGACTCCGTCGGCGACGTCTACAGCAAGGTGCTCTCCGGTCGCGGCCGGCGCGCCGTCGTCCTGCTCAACCGCTCGGACCGGCCGGCCGAGCGCACCGTGAACTTCGCCGACGTCGCCCTCGGCGGACCCGTCGCGGTGCGGGACCTGCGGGGGCGCGCCGACCGCGGCACGCACACCGGTTCGTACACCGTCGAGGTCCCCGCCCACGGCACCGCCTTCCTCGAGCTCACCGGCCGGGACGCGCTGCCCGGCACGAGCCTGGGGCGGAAGACCTCGGCGAGCCCGGCCGTGGTGCGGGACGGCGACACGCTGACCACCTTCTACCGCGGGGCGGGCGGGACACTCGTCCAGCACACGGCGGACCGCAGCCGTCCGGCGCGGACCCGGGACCTCGCGGGCCCGGTCGGGGGCCGGATCCTGGGCCAGCCGGCCGCCTACGCCTCCGCAGGCGGCCGGATCGACGTCTTCGTCCGCGGCACCGACAACCACGCCTACCGCAGGGTCTTCGCCGGCGGGCGCTGGAGCGACTGGCAGGACCTGGGCGGCCGGTTGACCGACGCACCGGCCGTGGCCTTCTCCGACCCCGCGCACTGGACGCTCGTCGCCCGCGATGCCGAAGGGCGCGTCGCGCAGCGCGGCCCGTCGTCGGGCTGGTCCTCGCTCGGCACGCCCGCCGGCCGGCCCGTGTACGGCAGGCCGTCCGCGGCCGTCGACGCCGGCGGGCGCGTCCACGTCGCCGTGCGCACCGCCGCGGACGACGTGTGGACCATCGCGCGGGACGCGTCGGGGCAGTGGTCCGGGTGGACCTCGCTGGGCGGCACAGTGAGCGGCAGCCCGACGCTCGTCGCCGTGGGCGGCTCCGTCGTGCTGTACGCGCGGGCGGCCGACTACACGTTGTGGCAGCAGCGGTACGACGGCGGCGCCTGGCACGGCTGGACCAAGCGGCAGGAGTTCCCCAGCGCGGCCTTCGACGGCGCGCTCGGTGCGGTCGCCGGCCCGGACGGCTCGGTCGACGCGGTGTACCGCGGCGTCGACGGCTACGTGCACACCACTCAGTTCAAATAAATTAGTAATTAATCTTGACGTGGCGAGATCGCCACGCGACTCTGGATCCGCGCGAGCGGGGACCGGCCACAAGGGGGGCCCGTCCCCGCCGCTCGGAGCCGCAGGGAGCCCTCCATGACGAACCACCTGCCCGACCGCCGCCGCTTCCTGGCCGGACTCGGAGCCGCCGGGGCGACCGCACTGCTCAGCAGTTGCGTCACCTCGACCTCCTCCGCGAAGACCTCCTCCAAGGGCCCGCTCACCCTCCAGTCCAACCTGTCCGCGCCGCAGGCCAAGGCCGCGATGGAGGACCTCGTCGCCGCCTACGGCAAGAAGGGACACGGGCGCGCCGCCCTGAACACGGTGGCCGCCGAGACCTTCCGCACCCAGCTGCCGACGTACCTGACCTCCGCCAACCCGCCGGACGTGTACACCTGGTACCCCGGCTCGGTGGCGGACGCCTACGCCAGGAAGAACCTGCTCCTCGACCTCGACGACGTCTGGAACTCCTCGGCGGACCTCAAGCGCTACACGAAGGCGCTGAACCGCCTGTGCACCGCCAGTTCCGGCAAGAAGGTCTTCGTGCCCACCACCTACTACTGGTGGGGCATGTTCTACCGGAAGTCGAACTTCGCCAAGTGGGGCGTCAGCGCGCCCACCACCTGGGACGAGTTCCTCGACCTGTGCGACAAGCTCAAGACCAAGGGGGTGGCCCCCATCGGGCTCGGCGCGGGCGGCGGCACGGCATGGGTGGCCTCGGCCTGGTTCGACTACCTCGACATCCGCGTCAACGGCGCCGCCTACCACCGCCAACTCCTCGCCGGCAAGCACCGCTTCGACGATCCCGAGGTGCGCAAGGTCTTCGACCGCTGGCAGGAGGTGCTGCCGTACTTCGACCCCAACGGCACCGCGGTGGCCTTCCAGGACGCCACGACCGCCCTGCTCAACGGCCGCACCGGCATGATGCTCATCGGCACCTTCTTCGCCGACGCCGCCCCCAAGAGCGCCCTCGACGACATCGACTTCTTCCGCTTCCCCGTCATCGATCCCAAAATCCCGCTCGCCGAAGAGGCCCCGACCGACGGCTACTTCGCCAGCGCCCGCACCGGACGTCGCGACCAGGTCTTCGACCTGTTGCGCTACCTCGCCACCGCCGAAGCCCAGGAGATCTACATCAAGGGCTCCTCCGGCACCGTCCTGCCCTGCAACCCCGACGCCAAGGACGCCGGCACGCCGCTGGTGAACAAGGGGCGGCGGCACATCGAGCAGGCGGCCGAGATCACCCAGTTCTTCAACCGCGACTCCAGCGACGCCCTCCAGCCCACCGCCGACACCGCACTCACGAAGTTCATCGCCAAGCCGAAGGACATCGGCAGCATCCTCACCGACTGGCAGCGCGACGCCCAGAAGATCTGGAACGCCTGACATGGCCGTCCTGACCGCACCGCACCGCACGTCCCCGGTCCCGGCGCCGCCGCGAGGCGGCCGGGCCCGGGGCCCCCGGCGCACCCCTCCCCTGGTCCTCGCCTTCGTGCTCGTCCCCCTGCTCGCCGAGGCCCTGTGGGTCTTCTGGCCCGCGCTGCAGGGCTTCTACCTGTCCCTGACCAGCTGGGACGGGGTCTCCGCGCCGAAGTTCGTGGGCCTCGGCAACTTCCGTGAGATGGCGGGAGACGACGTCTTCCGCAGCGCCGTCGGCCACACCGTGCTGTGGCTGCTGCTCTTCGGCGGCCTGTCCGCCCTGCTGGGCCTGGCCGCCGCGCTGCTGCTCCAGCAGGAGCGCCGGGGCGTCGGCTTCTACCGCGCGGCCCTGTTCCTGCCCGTCGTCTTCTCCCTCGTCGCCACCGCCCTGGTCTGGCAGGCCATCTACCAGCCGGACGGCGTGCTCAACCGCCTCCTGGACTCGGTCGGTCTGGACAGCCTGCGCCACGCCTGGCTCGCCGACCAGGACACCGCCCTGTACGCGGTCATCGTCCCCGCGCTGTGGCGGCAGATCGGCTACGTGATGGTTCTCTACCTCGCCGGCCTGAAGGGCATCGACCCCGCACTGTACGAGGCGGCCAGGGTCGACGGCGCCGGAGCCTGGCAGCGCTTCCGCCATGTGACGCTGCCTCAGCTGCGCAGCGTCAACGCCGTCGTGCTGTCCGTCATCATCATCGACTCGCTGCGCTCCTTCGACGTGGTCTGGTCGCTGACCCGCGGCGGGCCCTACCACTCCTCGGAACTGCTGAGCACCTACATGTACTCCACCGCGTTCCAGTCCCTGCGCCTGGGATACGGCTCCGCCCTGGCCGTCGTCATCTTCCTGCTGGCCTTCGGAGTCATCGCTTCCTACCTGGTCCGGGCCTTCCGGGAGGCCGACTGATGTCCGCCGCGCACCCGCCCACGTCCGCCCGTGCGCTGCGCCGCCGACGGGCCGCCACCGCCGGCTTCCACCTGGGCGCCGGAGCCCTGGCCGTCCTGTGGCTGCTGCCCATCCTCCTGGTCCTCGTGACGAGCCTGCGCTCCTTCAACGACGTCGCCGCCCACGGCCTGGGCAGCCGGCCTCACTCCTTCACCCTGGGAAACTTCGCGCAGGCCTGGGTCGACGGCGGACAGCAACGCGCCCTGATCAACAGCCTGATCGTCACCGTCCCCTGCGTCCTGCTGACGCTCACGCTCGCGGCCATGGCGGCGTTCGCCCTCAGCCGCTACGAGATGCCCTTTCGCCGCTCGCTGCTGCTGCTCATGCTCGGCGGCAACCTGCTGCCACCGCAGATCCTGCTCATCCCGGTGTCCAAGCTGAGCGAGATGATGGGCGTCTACGACACCCTGCCCGCCCTGGTCGGCGTGCAGATCGGCTTCGGCGTCGGCTTCTACGTCTTCGTGCTGCACGGCTTCATGCGCGCGATCCCCGCCGAGATCCAGCAGGCGGCGGTCGTGGACGGCGCGGGCCCCTGGACGGTCTTCTGGCGCATCATCCTCCCGCTCACCCGGCCCGCCCTCGCCGCGCTCAGCGCACTGTCCTTCACCTGGATCTTCAACGACCTGCTGTGGGCCATCACCGTGCTGCGCAGCGACACCAAGATGCCCATCACGGCCGCCCTCATCGGACTCCAGGGACAGTACGTGTCCCAGTGGAACGTGATCGCCGCCGGATCCCTCATCGCCGCCGCCCCCACCGTGGCCGTCTTCCTGCGCTTCCAGCGCCACTTCGTGGCCGGCCTGAACCTCGGAGCGGTGAAGTGACCCCGCACCGGCGCTGGACCCTGCGCACCGACACCACCAGCTACACCGTCCGGCTCTCCGCGGACGGCCCCTGGGCGGAACTCGAGGCATGGGGACCGCACGGCGCGGAACACGGACCCTCCGCCCTGGACTGGTCCCACCGCACCCACTTCATCACGCCCGCCGACGCGGCCCCCGCGGAATACCTGCCCCAGGGACTGCGTCCCTTCACCGGCGCCGACCTCGTCGCCGCACGGCCCGGCGCCGAACGAGGCGCGTGGTGGGCCTTCGAGGGGGCACAGCAGGACCCCGGCACCCTCCGGCTCACCTTCACCGACGCCGTCCTGGGCCTGCGTACCACCCTGTGCTACGCCACCGTGCCGGGCACCGACGTCCTGCACCGCTGGACCGAGCTGACCTGCACGGGCGAGGAGGAACTGCGCCTGGAGCGGCTGGACTCGGCCGCCGTGACCGTCCCGGTCGCCACCGCGGCCCGGCTCACCTACCTGACCGGCCAGTGGTCCCAGGAGTTCCAGCACACCCAACTCGACCTGACCCGGGGCACCTTCGCCATGGGCAGCACCCAGGGCGCGCCCGGCCACGCGTACGCGCCCTGGCTCGCCGTCCAGGACGCCACGGCACCGCACGACGCCCCCGCGTACGGCATCGCCCTGGAGTGGCCCGGCAACTGGCACATCACCGCGCACGCCGAGCCCGGCGGAGCCGTACGCGTGCGCGCCGGACGCGTACCGCACGAGGGCGCGGTGCACCTGGCTCCCGGCGACACCCTGACCACCCCGCGCCTGGCCTGCGCCTTCAGCCCGGACGGCCTCGACGGGCTGTCCCGCGTCTGGCACCGCTACGAGCGCCGCCTCGCCGGCGAGCGCCTGCACCGCACCCGCAAGGTCCTCTACAACTCCTGGGAGGCCACCGGCTTCGACGTCGACGCCGCGAGCCAGCTGGAACTGGCCAGGGCGGCCGCGGACATCGGCGCCGAGCTGTTCGTGGTGGACGACGGGTGGTTCACCGGCCGCGCCGACGACACCGGGGGACTGGGCGACTGGTACCCGGACCCGGCGGCATTCCCGCAGGGCTTCGGCCGGTTCGTCGGCGACGTGCGCGCCCTCGGACTGGACTTCGGGCTCTGGATCGAACCGGAGGCCGTCAGCCCCGGCAGCCGCCTGCACGCCGAACACCCGGAGTGGGTCTACCGGATCGACGGCCGCCCGTCCCGCCGCATCCGCAACCAGCTCCTGCTGGACCTCGGCCGCACGGACGTGCAGGACTTCGTCCTCGCCACCCTCGACCGGCTGCTGACCGGCCACGACATCGGCTACCTGAAGTGGGACATGAACCGCCCGCCGACCGAGCGCGGCCGCCCCGGCGCCGGCCCCGCGGACCGTCTCGACCTCGACGCCGAGCACGTCCACGGCTACCTCCGCGTCCTGGACCACCTGCGCGCCGCGCACCCCCACGTCACCGTCGAGGGCTGCGCCGGCGGCGGCGGCCGCGTCGACCACGCGACCCTGGCGCGCACCGACGTCGTCTGGCCCAGCGACAACACCGCCCCCCTGGACCGGCTGGCCATCCAGTACGGCTTCCTGCACGCCCACGCACCGCACGTGATGAGCTCGTGGGTCACCGACGCCCCCGGCGTGTTCGACCCCCGCCCGCGCAGCCTCGCCTTCCGCTTCGTCACCGCGATGTGCGGCGTCCTCGGTATCGGCGCCGACCTGCGCGCCTGGGCACCCGAGCAGCGCGCCGAGGCCGCCGGGTGGATCACCCGGTACAAGCAGGTGCGCGACGTCGTCCACCACGGCGAGGCCCGCCTGCTCGGCACTCCGCAGGACGCGACCTGCGCCGTCCAGTACGACGCGCGGGACGGGCGCCGCACGGTCGTCGCCGCCTTCAGCACCGGCCGCCTCGACGGCGCACCGCTCGTGCCCGGCCGCCCCGCCCGCATCCGGCTGCGCGGCCTCGAACCGGCCGCCACCTACACCGACACCGCGACCGCGACCACCTACAGCGGCGCCCATCTGCTCCACTACGGCCTGCCCTTCGCATGGACCGCCGACCACGACGCCGAACTGGTGGTGCTGACGCGCCACTAGCCTCCCCCACGCACCGCCGCACCCCAGCAGCCATCGAAGGCAACCCGAGACCAGAAGGAGCCCCAGCCCCATGGATCCCGCACGACGGCACGGCGCCCGGTTCACCGGCCGCACCGCCGTGATCACCGGAGCCGCCTCCGGCATCGGCGCCGCCACCGCCGAACGCCTCGCCCAGGAGGGCGCCGCCGTGATCCTGGCCGACATCGCCGAGGAGCGCGGCGAGGCCGTCGCCGAGCGCATCACCGAGGACGGCGGCCTGGCCCGGTTCGTGCCCGCCGACGTCTCGGCGGAGCAGGACTGGCAGCGGATCGTCACCGCCGCCCATGCCTACGGGCCGGTGGACGTACTGGTCAGCAACGCCTACACCGTCGACGTGACCCCGGCCCACGAGATGTCCCTCGACTCCTGGCAGCGACAGCTGTCCGTGAACCTCACCGCCGCCTTCCTCGGCTTCCGGGCGGCCCTGCCCGACCTGCGCTCCGGCGGTGGCGCGGTGGTGCTCACCTCGTCCGTCCACGCCCACGCCGGCATCCCCGGCCACCCCGCGTACGCCGCCTCCAAGGGCGCGCTGCTCTCCCTGTGCGGCCAGCTCGCGGTCGAGTACGGGCCCGAGGTGCGCGTCAACGCCGTCCTGCCGGGACCGGTGCTCACGGCGGCCTGGGACCGGGTACCGCCAAAGGAGCGCGAGCGTAGCGTCGCCGGGACCGCGGTCCGCCGCTTCGGCACCCCCGCCGAGGTAGCCGCGGCCATCGCCTTCCTCAGTGCCGAGGAGGCGTCCTTCATCACCGGCTCGCACCTCGTCGTCGACGGAGGCTGGAGCGTCGTCAAGGCGTCCGCGTGATCACCGCCGTGGTCCCATGGAAGCCGCGCGCATCCGATCCGTACGCGTGCGCCTTGTGCACATCCGAGGAGAAAGGCTGTACGACATGACGCCCTACGCCCGTCGCGGCGTGCACGGTCAGACCGTGGAGGCGCTGGCCCGCCGCATCCTGAGCGGCGAGATCCCCGAGGGGGCCACGCTCGACCTGGTCGCGTTGCAGAGCGAACTGGACGTCAGCCTCACCGCCCTGCGCGAGTCCCTGAAGGTACTGGCCGCCAAGGGCATGGTCGACGCCCGCCAGAAGCGCGGCACCTTCGTCCGGGCGCGTGCCGACTGGAACCTGCTCGACGCGGACGTGCTGCGCTGGCAGTTCGAGGGCGGCGGGGCCGGCGAGACCGACCGGGCACTGCTGCGCAACCTGGCCGAGGTGCGCTCCATCATCGAGCCCGCCGCGGTCCGCCTGGCCGCCGAGCGCCGCACCGACGCCGACCTCGCCGCCCTGGACGCCGCCCTCGCGGCCATGGGAGAGCACGACGTGGACCCCGGCCACGCCGTCGAGTCCGATCTCGCCTTCCACCGCGCGCTGCTCGCCGCCACCCACAACGAGCTGCTGGAGCGCATGGAGATGGTCATCGAGTCCGGCCTCGCCCACCGCGACCGCCTGGTCCACAGCTCCCCGCACAGCGAGGACCCGGTCCCGGCCCACCGCGCCGTACTGGACGCCGTACGCGACCGCGACCCGCGGGCCGCCGAGGCCGCCATGCACGCCCTGCTCGAGCAGGCCGGACGCGACCTGGACCGGATCGACGGCCCCGACGACACGAAAGGCACCGGCGGCAAGTGAAGATCGCCCGCATCGAGACTTTCCTGGTTCCACCGCGCTGGCTGTTCTGCCGGATCGAGACCGACGACGGCGTGGTCGGCTGGGGCGAACCCGTCGTCGAGGGACGCGCCGAGGTGGTCCGCGCCGCCGTCGACGTCCTGGCCGAACAGCTGGTCGGCCAGGACCCGCTGCGCATCCAGGACCACTGGCAGGTGCTCACCAAGGGCGGCTTCTACCGGGGCGGCCCCGTGCTGTCCAGCGCGGTCGCCGGCCTCGACCAGGCCCTGTGGGACATCGCCGGCAAGACCTACGGCGCTCCGGTGCACGCCCTGCTGGGCGGCCCCGTGCGCGAACGCGTCCGGGTCTACGCCTGGGTCGGCGGCGACGAGCCCGCCGAGCTGGCCGACCAGATAACCGCCCAGGTCGAGGCCGGTTTCACGGCGGTGAAGATGAACGCCGCCGGAGCCACCTCGCCGATCACCACCGCGGCCGAGACGGCAGCCGTCGTACGGAGGGTGGCGGCCGCCCGCGAGGTGCTCGGCCCCGGCCGGGACGTGGCGGTCGACTTCCACGGCCGCTTCACCGCCGCCGGCGCCCGCCGGGTCCTCGCCGAACTCGCCCCTCTGCACCCGCTGTTCGTGGAGGAGCCGGTCCTGCCCGAGCACCACCACCAGCTGCCCGGCCTCGTCACCGCGAGCACGGTGCCCCTGGCCACCGGCGAACGCCTCTACGGCCGCGGCGAGTTCGTGTCCGCCCTCACCGCGGGGATCGCCGTCGTCCAGCCCGACCTCTCCCACGCGGGCGGCATCTCCGAAGTGCACCGGATCGCCTCCCTCGCCGACACCTTCGGCGCCCAGCTCGCCCCGCACTGCCCCCTCGGCCCCATCGCCCTGGCGGCCAGCCTCCAGATCGCCTTCGCCACCCCCAACTTCCTGATCCAGGAGCAGAGCCGCGGCATCCACTACAACAAGGACGCCGACCTGCTGTCCTACGTCACCGACCCCGAACCGTTCCGGTTCGTCGACGGCCACGCCCGCCGCAGCGACGCCCCCGGCCTCGGCGTCACCATCGACGAGACGGCCGTGCGCGCCGCCGACCGCGGCGGACACGCCTGGCGCAACCCCGTGTGGCGGCACGCCGACGGGTCGTTCGCGGAGTGGTGAGCCCCATGCTCGACGTCGTCACCGACGTGCACCACGGCGGCCGCTGGACGTCCCTGCGCGCCGACGGTCGCGAGTGGCTCTGGCACCGTCGTGCGCCGGAACGGCACCGGGCCGCCCCCGGCGACGCGTTCGTCGACGCCGGCGGGCTCGAGGAGTGCGTGCCCACCGTCCGCGGCCGCCCCGACCACGGCGACGCCTGGTCGCGCCCGTGGTCCCGCGACGGCGACACCGACCGCGTCCGCTGCGACTCCTTCACCCTGGCCCGGACCATCCGCGCCACGCACGACGGCGCCGAGGCCGACTACACGCTCACCGCCGAACCGGGCTTCCACTTCCTCTGGGCGGCACACGCCCTGCTGGACCTCTCGCAGGACGCGAGCCTCCACCTGCGCGGCGGCGCGACCACCCGCCTGTTCCCGGAGGCCGCCCCCCTCCTGAAGGAGCCGTGGCCGGCCGGCGCACCGTGGGTCGCGGGCTCCTGGCCCGCCCCGCGCGGGCTGGCCCTCGACCGGCTCGGCCCCGACGACGGCACCGCGATCGGAGCCGTCGTGGACACCTCCCTGTGCTGCGTGCACGACGGCCGCGACCGGCTGGCCCTCAGCCTCGGCGTGCTCGAACAGCCCGCCGCCCGAGGGCCACTGGCCGCGGGCCCCACGGCCGGGCAGCCCGTGTCGATCGCCCTGTGGCGCAACCTCGGCGGCTTCCCCCGGACCAACCCCTACCGCAGCACGGGCGTCGAGCCGATGCTCGGCCGCGTCTTCGACCTCGCCGACGCCGGCCCCGAGGACGCCGCACGGGTGCCCGCCACGGGAGAGGTGCGCTGGCGGCTGACGCTCACCACCGACTGCCGCTGCCCCTGAACCCCGAGCAAGGAGACCGCTCCGTGGACCTACCCGCTGCCCTGGCAGCCCACCGCCTGCTCGCCATCGTCCGCGGGCGCGACGCCGATGCCGCGCTGCGCACCGTGCTCACCCTGGCCGAGGAGGGCATCGAACTCATCGAGGTGTCGCTCACCGGCACGGACGCCCTCACCGTCATAGCCCGGGCCCGCGAACTCCTCGGCAGCGACCACTACGTGGGCGCCGGCACCGTCCTGACCGCCGACGACGCCCGTGCCGCCCACCACGCGGGCGCGACGTTCGCCGTCACCCCCGGCCTGGGAGAGGGCATACCCGCGGCACACGACCTGGGGCTGCCGGTGCTCGCCGGCGTGTTCACCCCGACGGACGTGATCGCCGCACGCAGGATGGGCGCGGCGGCGCTGAAGATCTTCCCGATCGCCCAGGCCGGGGGAGCGGCGTACCTGAAGGCCCTGCGCGGCCCGTTCCCCGACGCCGCGTTCGTCCCCGTCGGCGGAGTCGACGAAGCCGTCGCCCGCGCCTGTCTCGCCGCCGGCGCGACGGCGGTCGGCGTCGGAACCCCGCTCGTCGGCGACGCCGCCGACGGCGGCAGCCTCGACGCGCTCAGGACCCGCGCCCGCACCTTCCGCACCGCCGTCCGAAAGGCGGCGCCGTGACCCCGCAGCCCCGTCCCGCTCGTCCCGACCGCCTCGAACTCGGCGAGGGCATCCGCTGGACACAGGCCGGGATCGTCCTCGTCGACCTCCTCGCGGGCCGCCTTCTGGCGAGCCCCGACGATCCCGCGGCCCCGCTGCGGACGCTCGCGCAACTCCCCGTCCCGCTGGGCGCCGTCGCTCCCGTGGCCGGACATCCGGGCACCTGGATCGCGGCCGCGGGAACCGGCATCCGCCTCCTGCACCCCGACGGCACCACGAGCCCGCTGGCCTCCCCGGAGGAGGGGCAGGGGCCGCGCATGCGCATGAACGACGCCGCGGCCGACCCCTCGGGCCGGTTCTGGGCGGGCAGCATGGCGTACGACACCGACGAGGCGGACGGCTCGCTGTACCGGGTCGACCACGACGGCACGGTCGAGCGCGTCCTGGACGGCATCACCGTCCCCAACGGCCCGGTGTTCACCGCGGACGGCTGCTCGATGTACCTGGCCGACAGCGCCCGGAGCGTGATCCGGCGCTATCCGGTCGACCCCCGAACCGCCCGGCTCGGGCCGCCCGAGGTCTTCGTCACCGTGGACGACGGCAGCCCCGACGGCATGGCCATCGACCAGGAAGGCGCCGTCTGGGTCGCCGTCTGGGGCACGGGGACGGTCCGCCGGCACCTGCCCGACGGCACGGTGGACCGCATCGTGCGGCTCCCCGCGAGCCGGCCGGCGGGCGTGTGCCTCGAAGGCGACGTCCTGCACATCACCACGGCCCGCCTCGGCCTCAATCCGCCCGGGAGGTACGACGGAGCCCTGTTCGACGTCCGGGTCGAGGTCCCCGGGACGCCCGCCGCTCCCTACCGCCCGGCTTTCTCCGTCCTGCCGGCGGCGGGGGCGGTGCCCCGGCGGGACACCCGGCACCAGGCGCCCGGGCAGAGCCCGTCATGAGCGGGACGAGGAGGGAACCGGCCGGCGCGCGGCAGCCGTGGCGCCCCACGGGGCCCGTGGTGTGCGTCGGCGAGACGATGGCGGCCCTCGTGCCCGACCCACCGGAACCACTGGAACACGTCCGGGAGTTGAGCCTGTCGGTGGCCGGGGCGGAGTCCAACGTGGCCACGTACCTGGCCGACCACGGCGTCCCCGTCGCCTGGCTCTCGGCCCTCGGAGACGACCCGCTGGGCAGACGCGTCCGCGCCGCGGTGTCCGCCGCCGGAGTCGACGTGTCGTACGTGCGCACCGACGCCCATCGCCCCACGGGGCTCCTCGTGAAGAACCCCGGCCCCGCCGGAACGCGCGTGCACTACTACAGAGCCGGTTCGGCGGCTTCGGCGCTCGGCCCCGCACTGCTGGACGAGGAGCCCGTGCGCTCGGCGGGTCTGCTGCACTTCACCGGCATCACGCCGGCCCTTTCCCCCTCGTGCCGGGACCTGCTCACCCGGGCCCTTGACCTCCCCGCCGAGCGGCGGCCCCACGCGGTCAGCTTCGACGTCAACCACCGCCCCGCCCTGTGGCCCCACGGCACCGCGTCCACCCTGCTGCTAAGGCTGGCCGACCGCGCGGACATCGTCTTCGTCGGCCTGGACGAGGCGCAGGGCCTGTGGGGCGAGGACCTGACAGTGACCGCCCTGCGGCGCCTGCTGCCGCATCCCCGCGTCCTCGTGGTCAAGGACGGCGCCCGCGGCGCCACCGCCTTCACCGGCCACGGCGCCCACACGGTGCCGGCGCTGCCGGCGACGGTGGTGGAGCCCGTGGGCGCCGGCGACGCCTTCGCCGCCGGCTTCCTCGCGGGCCTGCTCCGGGGAGCCGCGCCCGACAAGGCCCTCAGACTGGGGCACATCACCGCGGTGTCGGCCCTGCACGTGACCGCAGACCACGGCCCGTTGCCGAGTCCGCGGGAGATCCACCGCCTCCTCGACCTGCCGGCCGAGGAGTGGGAGGCACTCGGACCGGCCTGCTCACCGGATGTGGAAGGTGAGGTGCCGCTCCGTGGTGCCGGCGGGGACGGTGTGGACGTAGCCCCCGGCCCCGCTGTAGGCGCCTGAGCCGCCGGTGATGGCGACGTCGACGGCGGAGGGGGACGGCAGGTGCAGAAGCGCCTGCCCGGTGATCTGCCCCTGGGGAAGGGCGAAGGTGCCCAGACACTGCAGTGCGTCCGGACCGGTGTGCACGTAGGTGCACACCACGGCGTGGTCGCCGATCTTCTTTCCGTTCCGGTACAGGTCTTCGGCGATCACGAGCTGGTCGCCGAGGCTGTGTCCCTTCTTGCCCACATCGACGGCTTCGGACTGGGTCTGCCGGGCAACCAACTGGATGGTCTGCTCGCGCTGATGCGCGTGGTGAGTGCTGCTCGCGCCGGCCGAGGCGAGCGGAGCGGCAGCGAGGACTACGGCGGCGGCGCCGACCGGGATGAAGGCGCGCAGGCTGAGTTTGGGCATGATGTGTTTCCTTGGGTGTCGCACGATGTGTTTCCTGGGGTGTTGGATGTGCTCGCGTGCACAGCACGCTCTCGGCGTGGAGGGCGACGGGTTGTCCCGGAGGGGTCGGGTGCGCCCTCGCGCTGCGGCGCCGGTGCGAGGGCGGGGCGCGGGGTGTCCCGTTGACCCATGCGGTCGCGGTCAGCGGCCAGGGGCGCGCTGTGTGATCTCCTGGAGGACCCAGCCGTTGCCGTCCGGGTCGCGGAAGGTGGCGTAGGAGCCGTAACTGGCGCGCTGGGGGTGAGCGCCGGCGATCCGCTCCTGACCCGGACCGTCGTGGACGACATCTCCGTCGGCGTGCCCGTGGAAGAAGACGCCCTTGCCGTCGTGGAACACCTCGCTCACCTCGATTCCACGGCCGACGAGCTCCGCGCGGGCCGCCTCGATGTCGGTGACGGCGAGGTACAGCCCCTGGGCCGAGCCCGGTGCGGCCGTGGTGAGCCCTTTGCCGAAGATGATCGAGGCCTCGGACCCGGGCGGCGTGAGGTGGACGGCCCGGTAGTCCTCGCTGACGTCGGCGGCGAGGTCGAGCCGGAACCCGGCCTGCTCGTAGAAGGCCCTGGCGCGGTCGACGTCGGAGACGGGGAGGACGAAGAGTTCCAGTTTCATGCTCATCTCGGTACATGCCTTTCGTTTGTTGCGGTTGATGGGGCGCGGCTGCTTCCGCGCGCCCGGGGCGCTGTCAGCCCAGGTAGAAGTCCCTGCGTGCGGCGACGAACTCCTCGATGGACCGGGCGGGGGCACCCGTCAGCCGCTCGACGTCGCCGGTCGCTCGGTCGTAGCGGTTCTGCTGGTGGAGGCGGCACATGGTGAGGATGTGCTGCTCGATGTGCGGCGGCAGGCCGATGGTGGAGAGCACTTCCTCGCGCCACTGGTCGAGGGGGACGTCCACGTACGCGACCGGCCGGCCCAGCGCCTTCGAGAAGGCGTCGGCCATCTGGTTCATGTCCACCGCTCGCGGACCGGTGAGTTCATAGACGTGTCCCACGTGCGGGGCGGGGTCGCGCAGCACGGTCGCGATCACTCTGGCCACGTCGTCGACGGCGATCGGCGAGGTGCGTCCGGTCCCGAACGGCAGCTCGATGGTGGCGTTCCGGCGGATCGTCCGTGCCGGGAGCGTGGTGAACAGCGGGTTGTCCAGGAAGGACGTGGGGCGGACATGGACCACCGGCAGGCCCGACCAGTTGAACACCCGCTCCGCCAGCCAGTGCAGCCGCTGCTGGTGGGATTCCGCGGTGCTGGTGGCGGTCATCTGTGACACGGTCATCTGGGACAGGTCGATGAGGGCGTCCAGCTCGCCGTATTCCCGGGCGACGTCGGCCACGACGGTCGCCGCGAGGAGGTGGTCGGGGGACACGGGCATGGCGAAGTACATGCTTCGGGCGCCCTCCAGCGCGGCCGCGACGGTCTCGGGCCGGGTGAGGTCGCCGAGGACGACCTCCGCGCCGAGTGCGCGCAGGTGTGCGGCACGGTCGTCGTCCCGGCGGACCATGACCCGCACGGGCACGTGGTGTGAGCGCAGCTTCTCGAGGACGCCTCGGCCCACGCCGCCCGCGCCGGTGAGGAGGACGGGGTGACTGGCAGACATAGGACTGTCTCCTGGGGTGTGAGTGGACAAGATCGCATTCGCATCCGCGTGCCGACCAAGGCGCGCGGTCGTTCGGCGAGGCGCTTCCGCAGGTGCTGCGGGAACGGCAGGGCGGCGGATTCGCAAGACCGGTGCCTGCAAATAGGAGCATATGCTCGTAATGGGGGAGGTGCAAGTACCCGCGCCATGTGTGACGGCCGACATGGTGACGGCAACGGCCGGGCAGGACCCGCGCCCGTGAGGGCCAGGCCGCTGCGTCCGGAAGCCTCGGCGCCTCGCGAGCGCAGGTCTCGCGCGGGCGCCGGGAGTTCCGGCCCGCGTCATCGGCGGAGGGAGCCCCCGCGTCGTTAGGTGCATATACTCGTACATTGATCCGGCACCTGGAGGAGATCATGGCCCGCAGCGAGAGGGACGCCCTCGCCTCCTGCAACAACCTGGCCCTGCGCAAGGCGGCCCGGTACCTCGGCGCCACCTATGACAAGGCGCTCGCCCCGACGGGTCTGCGTGCGACGCAGTTCAGCATCCTGCAGAAGCTGAGCACCGAGGAGCAGACGACCATCACGAGCCTCGCCGAGATGATCGCCATGGACCGCACCACCCTGGCCACCAATCTCAAACCGCTCGCACGCGAAGGCCTTGTCACCGTCGAACCGTCGCCGACGGACCGCCGTGCCCGCATCGTCACCATCACCGAAGACGGCCTCGCCCGGATGAAGGCCGCCCTCCCGCACTGGCGCAGAGTGCAGGCCGAGTTCGAGGCGAGCTTCGGCGCGGACCGGGCGGCCGGGCTCCGCGCCGCTCTGGAGGACGTCCTCGGCACCGGGTTCCAGCCCTGGGCCGAATGAGGGGCATCCGGCTCGGCGGGCATCGACTCCGCCGAGCCGGGAGCGAGGCCACCGTGGCACCGGCCGCCGGGATGCGTTCCTGGCCGCGGGGAACGACGCTGGGGGAGGACCGCACCCGTGGCCGCTCACCCTGACGACGCCGACGGCAGGGGGGCGAGCGACACAGAGGGGGCCGCCATGCGTGCCATGCGCATCGCCGTCGCCGGCGCAACGGGGAACATCGGAGCGCGCACCGTCGCGGCCCTGGAGCGGGCCGGACACGACGTCGTACGCATCAGCCGCTCGCTCGGTGTGGACCTGATCACCGGGGAGGGCCTGGATGCCGCGCTGGCGGGCGTCGACGCCGTCGTGGACGCCACGAGCCAGGAGACGGCCGATCTGGACGAGGCGGTGGCGCGCTTCGGTGCCACCACGCGCCACCTGCTCGCGGCCGAGGAACGGGCCGGTGTCCGTCACCACGTGCTGCTCACGATCGTCGGTATCGATCGCGTCGAGGGAAACGCCCACTACGCCGGCAAGCGGGAGCAGGAACGCCGTGTGGCCGAGGGGCCGACACCGTGGACGATCGTCCCTTTCACGCAGTTCCACGACTTCGCCGCGACGATGACGAACTGGACCGAGCACGACGGTGTCGCGACGATCCCGCCGCTGCTCGTCCAGCCCATCGCGCCCGCGGACGTGGCCGAGATCCTCGCCGAGATCGCGACGGGTGCACCGCAGGGGCGCTACCGCGACGTCGCCGGACCTGAGCCGCAGGACCTGGTCGACATGGCCCGGCGGACCAACGACGCCCGCGGACACGAGGTCAGGCTGGTGCCGACCTGGTCGTCGCTGCTGGGACCGGAGATGGCCGGCGACGTGCTCCTGCCGGGCAAGGACGCCCGCATCGCGCCCACCACCTTCGACGAGTGGCTGGCCTCGCCGCAGTAGCGCGGCGTGGCTCCGAGGGTGGTGCTTGCCTGTCTGCAAATAGGAGCATATGCTCTTATCGTGCGGTCCGGGACCGGCCCGCGCCCAGGACCGCCCAAGGAGGACGACATGGCAGACATGAAGCACGGCAACGGTGACCGTCAAGGCCTGAGCTACTACCCGTGGTGGCTGGACCACCTGGCCGAGGACGCCACCCTGGAGGGCGCGGCGATGAACGGCACGGCGCGGGGCGCGGAAGCGGTGCGTGCCATCGTGGTCAAGGCGCGCGAGCTGTACGAGTTCCAGGACTTCACGTTCGTAGGCGACTTCGGTGACGACGGCTTCCTGGAGATCTACGACTCCTCCGTCCGGGGCGAGCCCGTGAAGGTCGTCGTCACGGTCACCCGCAACGCCGCCGGGCAGGCCCAGGACCTCGCGGTGCTGCACCGGCCGCGCAGCTCGCTCCTGCTCTTCTCCCGTCTGATGCACGACAGGTTCGCCGGCACCCCACTCGCCGAGCACTTCCTCGCCGATGCGTCGCGTCCCGAACCAGGGGCCACCGCGTCGTAGCGGACCGTGGCTCACACTCTGGACGCCCCAGCGGCTGCGTGGACCGTGCACCTACCCTCGGCGCGAACGCCCACCGAGGATGAGAGGGCCCGGATGACCAGGCAGGCTGCGGAGCAGGTCGAGGATCCCAGGGGGGCGGTAGTGGTCATCGACGACGTCGTCGTCCGCCGGCACACGACCGAGCACCTGATCCTCGACGGGATCGACTGGACGGTCCGCGCCGGTGAGCACTGGGCGCTCCTGGGCGGCAACGGCGCCGGGAAGACCACCCTGCTGCGGCTGCTCGGCGCCCTGATGCACCCCACGACCGGCACCGTCGAGGTACTCGGCGCCCGGCTGGGCCGGGTCGACGTCCGTGACCTGCGGGCCCGCATCGGACATGTCACCACCGCCCAGCGGGTGCCCGAGGACCTCACCGCCCACACCGTGGTGCTGACCGGGCACACCGGCACCGTTCAGCCGCTGTGGCGGAGGTACGACGACGAGGTCCGGGAGCGGGCCCATGGCCTGCTGGCCGAGCTGGGCGTCAAGGAGTTGGCAGAGCGGCCGTACGGGGTCTGCTCGGGCGGGCAACGGGCTCGCATCCTGATCGCCAGGGCGCTGATGGCAGACCCGGCGCTGCTGCTCCTGGACGAGCCCTTCAACGCGCTGGACCTGCCGTCCCGGGAGGACCTCATCGAGGCCCTCTTCCAGCTGGCCGAGCGGCGCCCGCGACTGGCCACTGTGACGGTCACCCACCACCTCGAAGAGCTCTCCCCGGCGATCGGCCATGCCCTGCTGCTGCGAGAGGGCCGCATCCTGGCCCAGGGACCGGTCGCGCGCGTGCTCACCGGCCCACAGCTGACGGCGTGCTTCGGCCGGGACATCACGGTGACCCGGCGTGACGGGCGCTGGTCGGCCTACTCCGAGCGGCGGACCGTCTGACGCGCGCCTTCACCGGCCCACCCGCCGGGATTGCGGCGATCGCGGCCCCGATCGTCTCCCGGCTTTCGGGTACACCGCCGGCTCAATCCCCGCTACGCAGCGCGTTCAACGTCACTGCGCCGGGGATATGCCGATATGCTGTGTTTCGTGCTCCGCACTGGGTGGATGTGGCCTCGTCGTCCTCTGCGTGGGCGGTGGAGTCCCGCGCTGCTCTCACCACTGATCTTGACTGTGGTCGTCACAAGTCTGGCGTTTTCCACGCCGAGGAAGATAGCTTTCAGCCGCCTCCTGACCGCTGTACCCGCTCTCGCAGCATCCGTCTGGCCCGTACTGCCCACGATCCTGCTGGGAGCGGTCTGCGTTGTCATCATGATCGGGCTGAGCCTCGTCTATCCCGATCTCGGCACCTGGTTCACCGTCGGTGCCATTGCCGCGGTCACCGTGGCCGCCGCCTACGCCTGCCATGTTCGCATCCAGCGGGAGCAGGCCTTCGTCCAGCTACGCCTGGTGGCCGACGCGGCACAGAAGGTGCTCCTACGCCCCCTGCCGCGCCGGGTCGGTTGCATCGAGATCGAGTCGATGTACGTCGCCGCCGCCGCGCACGCCCGCATCGGCGGGGACTTCTACGAAGCCATCGCCACGCCCTACGGAGTGCGGCTGATCATCGGCGATGTGCGAGGCAAGGGCCTGCCCGCGGTAGGAGCGGCCGCGGCGGTGGTCAACTGCTTCCGGGAGGCCGCGTACGACGAGCCGACCCTGGAGGGCATCGTCCGCCGCCTGGATGTCAGCAGCACGCGACACACGTGTACGCTCGCGGCCGGCGACCTGCTGGAGCAGTTCACGACCGTGGTGCTGGCCGAGTTCCCGCACCAGGGCGACCGTGTCAGGCTCCTCAACTGCGGCCATCCGCCCCCGCTGCTCCTGCACCAGGGCAAGCTGCACGTTTTGGACCCCACGGCCGCCTCACCGATGCTCAACCTCGCGGCGCTCATCGGCACCGAGTACATCACCGACACGGTCGACTGTGCCCCCGGCGATCAGCTGCTCTTCTACACCGACGGTGTCATCGAGAGCCGCAACGGCAAGCGCGAGTTCTTTCCCCTGCAGGAGTGGATGCGTCACCAGGCCTCGACCGAGCCCAGGGAACTGCTGGACATGCTCCACCGCGATCTCCTTCAGCACACCGGCGGCGGACTCGCCGACGACGTCGCGGCCCTGGCGGTCCGCGTTCACGCCGGTTGCGCCGAAGAGGAAGACGCGGAATGACGGATCAGATCGCCGGCAGGGGCAGGGGCTCCTCGCACTCGGGCCCAGCAGGTCACTTCCCTCCGCCTCTCTGCGAGCTGCGCAGTGCGCCGAACGCCGCCCGGAGCTCGTTCGTGAAGAGGTCCGGAACCTCCCAGGCCGCGAAGTGGCCGCCGTTGCGGACCTGGTGGAAATAGAACAGCTTGTGGTAGGCGCGCGAAGCCCAGCTCCGCGGCGCCTGGTAGATCTCACCCGGAAACACCGTGATGGCGGCCGGAACGGACACCGACACCGCGTTGAAGTTGTTCGCGTTGTTCTCCCAGTAGAGACGCGAGGAGGAGACCGCGGTGTTCGTGACCCAGTAGAGCGTGATGTCGTCGAGCATCTCGTCCCTGGTCAGCACGCGCTCGGGATGGCCGCCGCTGTAGGTCCAGGCGGCGAACTTGTCGTACATCCAGGCCGCCAGCCCGACGGGGGAGTCGGCCAGGCCGTATCCCTCGGTCTGCGGACGGGTGACCATCATGGCCGAGTAGCCGGATCCGGTCTTGTAGAAGGCGGCCAGCTTGTTGTACGCGGCCCTTTCGTCCGGGCTCAGGCCGGCTGGTACGGGGTCGCCGCAGGCGAGTTTCCTGGCGATGTCCGGCGGGACGGTGGCCGGGAAGTTCACGTGGATTCCGAGCAGCCCCGCAGGACGCTGCACCGCCATCCTGTCCGAGATGACGGCACCCCAGTCGCCGCCCTGGGACACGTAGTGCCGGTATCCCAGCCGCTCCATCAGCACGGCCCAGGCGCGCGCGATGCGGTCGGGGCCCCACCCGGTGGTCGTCGGCCGCTCCGAGAAGCCGTAGCCGGGCATCGAGGGTATGACCAGGTGAAACGCGTCCTCGGCGCGGCCCCCGTGCGCCGTCGGGTTGGTGAGCGGCCCGATGACCTTCAGGAACTCCAGGATCGAGCCGGGCCAGCCGTGGGTCAGGATCAGGGGGAGCGCGCCGGGATGGCGGGAACGGACGTGCAGGAAATGGATGTCGAGTCCGTCGATCTCTGTGATGAACTGCGGCAGGGAGTTGAGTTTCTCCTCGATGTGCCGCCAGTTGTAGCCCGTTCCCCAGTAGCCTGCGAGGTCCTTGATCGTGGCCAGCTGGACGCCTTGGGACTGATCGCGCACCGTTTCCCGGTCGGGCCACCGCGTCGCCATGATGCGCCGGCGCAGATCACTGAGAACCTGCTCGGGGATGTTCACGCGGAAGGGCCGGATGCTCTGCCTCTCATCCGCCGTGACGGGTTTCCCCGCGATGTCCCGGCCCGGCAGGCCCATAGCGCCCGTCGCGGCCGCGGTGACGGCGGCTGCCGATGCGGAGATGAACTTCCGGCGGGAGTGTGCGCGGAGTATGTCGGGCATGACGGATCTCCTTGGGGCGACCCCATGGTTCCGGGGGCGCGGAGCATGCGAAGGCGGCCGGAACTCGGTACCCGCCTCGGGAGTCGCGTGGCACTGGAGACTCAGGCGACTGGGCTAATTACTGTTAGTGACGATATATACCTCTCAGTAAGTTCGCAATTCGATCACCGGCGGAAGTACGGGCCCTTGCCGGAAGTCCGTCAGGGGCCCATGGGGTGGAGAGCCGCGCGGGCCGGTACCCGTCCTTGACGATCGGCGTACCGGCCGGCACCGGCTACCGTCCGCTGTCGGTCCGACGGCCCGGCCTCACTTCAGATGCCGGGTGAAGAACCGGGCGGCCGAATCCGCCGCGGAATCCGGGACGCCGGTGTGCCCGCCCATGGTGGCGTGCAGTGTTTTCTCCTTGGAGCCGAAGGCGTCGAACAGGTCCAGGGCCGCCTGCCGGTCGTTCCGCTCGTCGTCCCACTGCAGCAGGACGTGCAGTGGAACAGTGACCTGCCGGGCCTCCTCGAACATGGCGCGAGGCACGAGGCTCCCGGCGAAGAGACCGGCGGCGGCGATGCGCGGCTCGACCACGGCGAGCCGGATGCCGATGGAGATCACTCCCCCCGAGTACCCGACCGGGCCGCCGATCCCGGGCAGCGAAAGGAGGGCGTCCAGCGCGGCCTGCCATTCCGGGACCGCCTTTTCGACGAGCGGGAGGACGAGGGAGTCGACGATCTCGTTGCTGATCGGCTCGCCGGCCTCCATCGTCCGGCGCAGGCCGGCGCGGGCCCGCTCGACGGCGGGCCAACGGGGCCGGTCGCCGCTTCCGGGAAGTTCGATGGTGGCCGTGGCGAAGCCCTCCGCCGCGGAGTGCCGGGCCCGGGCCACCAGCCGGGGGTACATCCTGTGCAGGCCGAGGGGAGGGTGGCCGAGCAGGATCAGCGGCACCGGTGCGGCTGCGGATGCCGATGCGGGTGTCCACACGATGCCGGGGATCTCGTCGAGGGTGAATGCGCGTTCGAGCACGCCGTCGTCGAGGCGCTGCTCGGAAGTGACATGCATGGTCGTGCCTTTCGGGAGTGCACTGGAACGGCGCTCCCGGACGACCTGTCTATCGCCCGACCGTGACCCCGGAGGGGAGCACCCATGTCGATACTGCGTTCACGGGTACCACCTCCTCGATCTCTCGCACGGCCACCGGCAGGGTAGCTCGGTCACCCCTCGTCCGCCGAAGGGGTTTTCGCGGAGCCTGCGTGGCCGGACACCGCGAAGACGCGAAGCCGCTGGGGGCGTCGCGACGTCCCGAGTGGTGTCGCTCGCATGCGCGGTCCACCCTCCAGTGGCTGACGGCGACACCCTCTTCGCGCTGAACGCTTCCGCGTGGCCGAGCGGGTTGACTCCGCCGACCGGCGAGGCGCACGGGCGCGGTCAGGCGGGCTGCCACAACTCGATCCGATTGCCCTCGGGATCGGTGACCCAGCCGAATCGGCCGACACCCTCCATGTCCTGCGTCTCCGGCTCAACGTCCGCACCCATGGCGCGCAGTTGGGCGAGCATCGCATCCAGGTCGCGGACTCGGAAGTTGAGCATGGTCTGCTGGGCGCGGGACCCGAAGTAGTCGGTCCCGGACTCGAACGTCGCGAACACCGTCGGTCCGGCTGCCTGCCGCCACAGTCCGTTCTGGTCGGCGTCCAGGCCGAGGCAATCGCGGTACCACGCGTTCAGGGCCTGCGGGTCGGTGGCCCGCAGGAAGTATCCGCCGATTCCAAGCACTCGTTCCATGCCGCCATCTTGTCAGGAGGGCGGTCCGACGGGGCGACACCGCGGCAGAGCGGGAGGCGGCAAGGGGCCGGCCCCGGCCCGCCGCGAACGACGTGCCGGGGCCGAAGGATCGCCACCGCTCCCGCGGCGATGGCGACCGGCGTCAGCGGTGGCACTCCCGGTGGGCGGGCCGCCAGACGCGGGTCCAGTGGCCGGCGCGCGAGTGGTGGTGCCGGTCCTGCCGGTCCCGGTACGCCGGGTGCCACACCCGGACCCAGTGACCCGGCACCTTCACGCAGTGGTGCGACGCCCCGGGCCTCGGGTGGTGCTGCGGTGCGGCCGACGCGGTGCCGACCGTGCCGACGACCGCGCCCGCGGCCAGGGCCACCGTCGCCGCCCCCAGCGCCGCTGCCCGCTTCCATGCGTTGATCATGTTCATGCCTTTCTGTTGCGCACCGGGGCTGACGCCCCGCCAGGTCCCCGACCGGTTCGGCCGGGGATGTGTCGATCTTCCGCTCTCATGGTGCGCAACATGCTGGAAGACATTGCTTGTAAGGAAATGCCCATCCATTTCTCATGGATCGTAAATAGTCATATAAGTCCTCCGAATGGCGCAGGTGTCATGCGGCATTGCCGCATCGGTGGAGGAAACGCCGGAGAGCGGGCTGTCCTCGAGCCCGCCGGCCTGCGTTGCTTTTGCGATGCAGGAGGCAGCGGCAAGGAACCTCGCCGTGCGCGAGGGCGGTTGTGAAAGCCGGTGGTTCCCCGTGCCCGTGCCGTGGCGGCGATGTGACGCCACGCCCGGTCAGAGGTGCCCAACTCCCCTGGAATCCAACTCGGTTCACGACTGGTCGGGCCATGGAGCGGCCGCCTTCGTGTCCTCGACCACAGGGGTCGGCGCGGAGCCCGGCCGCGGCGTGGCCCCGCGGGACCACCGGGGGCGTGGCGGGGCCGTCGGCTTCAGCGGCCGGGTTGTCGCAGCCGGCAGGCTGTGAACTTCGCGCTCAGAAAGTCCTGTTGGCCTCGTTGACATGTCGTCGGCCCACGGGTTTCACTCGACACTCGTGAATGGCAACGTTGTCAGGCCGCCCTGGGCGACCGGCGGTTGCCCGTCACTGACGTCCCCGTCCTTCGGCACGTCAGCACTGTGCGAAGCACGAACCGCTGCGGAGGCAACCGATGGTCCGACCCCGACGTTCAGCCGCGCCACGCAACCGAAGAAGACTCCGCCAACGCCTTGCCGTGATCTCCGTCCTGGGCATCGCCGCGCTCCCGCTCCCGGCGATCGGGAACGCCTACGCGGCGAGTGCCGCGGCACCGGCCTTGGTGAAGGACCCCGCGTCCCTCGTCAACCCCCTCATCGGCACCTCCGGAGAGGTGGACACCTTCCCCGGCCCGGACATGCCGGCCGGCATGGTGCAGTGGGGCCCCGACACCACGCCCGACCGCCCCTCCGGCGGCGGCTACGAGTACAACGACGACAAACTGTCCGGCTTCAGCCTCACGCACGTCTCGGGACCGGGCTGCGGCGTTGCGGGCGACCTGCCCGTCCTGCCGCTGACCGGCACGCTGTCGGGCAACCTCGGCAACGCGTCCGTCGGCTTCAGCCACGACGACGAGCACACCGGCATCGGGTACTACAAGGTCACCGACGCGGGCGGGGTCACCACCCAGCTGACCGACACCACACGCGCCGGCCTGGGCACCTTCACCTTCCCCGCGGGCAAGCAGGCCAACCTGCTGTTCAAGCTCAGTGGCGGAGCCACACAGGTGGACGGCACCCGCGTCCAGGTCGTGAGCAAGAAGGAGATCAGCGGCTCGATCGACAGCGGTCACTTCTGCGGCGCCAACAACCGCTACACGCTGCACTTCGACATCAAGTTCGACCGGCCGTTCACCGCCGGCGGCACGTGGGTCGGCAGCACCATCAACCCCGGCGACACCTCGCTGAAGGCGGGCAAGGCCCGGCAGAACCTGCAGACGCACCCGTCGAAACCGCGGAAGGAAAAGCACTTCACCGTCCCCGCGGCACCGTCCCCGACGGTGCACGGGAGCGCCGGCAAGTCCTCCGGCGCGTCGTCCCCGGCGCCGGGCTCCAGCGCGGCGCCCCGGACCTCGGCCACCGGAAGGACCGCGGGGAGCACCGCCGCCGAGCCCCCCACGACGGGCGCCAACGGCATGTACCTGACGTTCGACACCTCCGCCAACCCGACGGTGCGAGCGAAGGTCGGCATCTCCTACACGAGTGACGCCAACGCTGCGGACAACCTCGCCACCGAGATCAAGAACTGGAACTTCGACGCCGTCGAGCAGGCGAACCACGACGCCTGGAACGCGGTGCTGAACAAGGTCCGGATCGGTGGCGGCACCCCGGACCAGCAGGTGCAGTTCTACACCGCGCTCTACCACGCGCTGCTGCACCCCAACGTCTTCTCGGACGTCAACGGTCAGTACATGGGCATGGACAACCAGGTCCACAAGCTGGCCAAGGGCCAGCAGGCCCAGTACGCCAACTACTCCGGCTGGGACACCTACCGCTCGCAGACCCAGCTGATGGCGATGGTCGAGCCCAAGGTCACCAGCGACGTCGTCACCTCGATGCTCAACGGCTACGACCAGACGGGCCTGCTGCCCAAGTGGGCCTCGAACAACGGCGAGAGCTACGTCATGGTCGGCGACCCGGCCGCCGGCATCATCGCCGACGCGTACGCCTTCGGCGCCCGCAGCTTCGACACGAAGAAGGCGCTGGCCGCCCTGCAGCACGAGGCCACCGTCCCGAACAACGACCGCCCGGGCGAATCGGTGCGGGACGCCAAGGGCTACCTCCCGGTGGACGAGAACGACTACGGCTGCTGCAACTTCTACGGCCCGGTCTCCACCCAGCTGGAGTACGACTCCGCCGACTACGCCCTCGCCGCGTTCGCCAAGTCGCTGGGCAAGACGGCCGTCTACCAGAAGTTCGCCACCCGCGCCCAGGACTGGATGAACGTCTTCAACCCGCAGACCGGCTACATGCAGGCGAAGAACAAGGACGGCCAGTTCGCGGGCGGATTCACCCCCGGCACCTCCAACGGGTTCGTGGAGGGCACGTCGGCCCAGTACACGCCGATGGTCCCGTTCAACCTGCGCCAGCTCATCCAGGCGCGCGGCGGTGACAAGGCCTACTCGTCCTTCCTGGACAGTCTGCTGGACAACATCACCGACCCCGGCAACACCGACGCCAACCTGAGCAACGAGCCCAGCGTGGAGATCCCCTGGGAGTACAACTACACGGGCGAGCCGTGGAAGACCCAGGCGGCCGTCCGCCAGGCCCAGCAGAAGCTGTACTTCAACGCTCCGGTCGGCTCGTTCGGCAACGACGACCTCGGCGCCATGAGCTCCTGGTACGTCTGGTCGGAGCTGGGCATGTACCCGGAGACCCCGGGCACGGACACCCTGGCGCTCGGCAGCCCGGTCTTCCCCGTGGCGGAGGTGACCCCGGCAGGCGGCAAGACGGTGCGGATCAACGCGCCGCAGGCCGCACCTGACGCGCCGTACGTGCAGTCCCTCGACGTCAAGGGCAAGGAGTGGAAGACCTCCTGGCTGACGTACCAGGAGTTCAAGGGCGCCGGCACGGTCGACTTCACCCTCGGCACCCAGCCCGACAAGTCCTGGGCGTCCGGCCCGTCGGCGGTGCCTCCGTCGGACACCACCGGCGGCGACCGGGTGCTGGCGGCGACCGGCCCCTCCAGCGACGGCCTGGTGCTGCAGCCGGGCGCGTCCGGCGACGGCACGCTCAACCTCACCAACCTCGGCAGCAAGGACGTCACCGTCGACTGGAAGGCGACGGCGCCCTCCGGCGTCACGCTCGACACCTCCTCCGGGTCGCTGAAGGTGCCCGCCGCGGGCAGCGCCGAGACGAAGGTCCACGTGACGGCCGGGACGGGAGAGGGCACGTTCCCGGTCACCTTCGCGCTGACCGACCACAGCACCGGCACCGCACTGAGCGGGGCGGCCCTCCGCGTTGCCGTGGCCAAGGCCGGGGAGCTGTGGCCGTACGCGACCAACGAAGGCATCTACCCCGACGGCGCGACCTTCTCGGGCGGCTTCGACAACGGCGGCTGGGCGTTCTCGCAGAACGCGCTGTCGGCGGCCGGCGTCACGAGCGGCTCCAGCGTCACGGTGGACGGCGTCTCCTACAGCTGGCCGACGGTGAAGTCCGGCCAGCTGGACAACCTGGAGATGGCCGGCCAGACCATCCCGATGCCGGCCGGCACCTCCGGAGCGTCGCTGGGCCTGCTGGGCTCGGCGACCAACGCGCCCACCGACGGAAGCGGCGTCTCGGGCACGCTGACCGTCACCTACACCGACGGCACCACCTCCAAGGCGACGGTCGGGTTCTCCGACTGGACCCTCAACGCCGGATCGAGCAAGCCGCTCCCCGGCGACACCACGGCCGTGACGACGGGCTACCGCAACACCGGCAGTGGCGGCCAGGACGGCGTGAAGACCTACGTCTTCGCCACGAAGGTCCCGCTGGACGCGTCCAAGCAGGTGGCGTCGATCACCCTGCCGGTGACGGGCTCGACGGGCACGGACCATCTGTTCGCCTACGGCTTCGGCCAGTGAGACACGGCAGACACTGAGGCCGGCGGGCCGGTCCCGGGGCGCACACCCCGGGACCGGCCCGCCGTCGTCGTGCGGTCGCCGTCCCGGCACCCGTCGGAGCCGCTCGACCCGCCCGCGGCCGGGACCGGCCGAATCACCCATATGCGGGATGCGGCGGCATGCCGGGACATCGGAGGGTGGACGCTGTTCTCGGCCAGGCGGTACGCGCATCGCAGGGACACGCCGCAGCGCGCACCACCCTGGACCGTGCATCGGTCACCGCGGCCGGATGCACGTGCGGCGACTGCCCACACGCACCGGACCCGGCAGACCCGCGCCGCCGCACCCACTCCAGGAGGAGCCATGACTGCCAAGCCTGGCTGGTCCAACCGGCCGTGTGCGCGTGCTTCGGCGCGGACAGGTGGCCGCTGCTCGTGGCGTCCGCCGCGAGGACGAAGAGCCACCACCGCCCACCCCCTACCTCCGGGAAGCCGCCTGCCCGGACGTTCCCGCGCAAGAGCCGCTGGACGACGCACCACCGCGACCGCGGAGCGACCAGGGCCGTGAGCGATGTCACCCAGGATGGTGGCGCATGCGGGATACATGTGGTGGTCACCGTGTGTTTCACAAGGGCCGGTCACGATGGGCCGCGCGCGACGAGGTGTGTGCCAGCGGCGATCGCTCGGCACGGTTCGGCACCCATGGACAGCCCTCCGGTCCGCGGTCCGGGACAGCCCCCGGGCTGGAGGGCGCGCCGCCCGTGCGAGGCGGACCGCCCGCTCGTGTGCACGCCACCGGGATCGGCGCCACGAGCAGTACCCCAGCTGTGCCGAGAGGAAGAGACCTTGCGATCCCGTAGGAGTGACATCAGCGCGGAGCTACGTGCACTTGTCGTCATGCCGGACACATCGACAGCGCCCGTGCCCACGCAGCTGCACTACCACGCACGTGACCCCTACGCCGTCCAGGCGACCTTCCGCCTCAGCGGCGGCACGTCGGTCGAGTGGTTCTTCGCCCGTGAGCTGCTGGCGGAGGGACTGCGCGGACCCGCCGGCATCGGTGACGTCCGCCTCAGTCCGACGCGGCGCCAGGGGCAGCTCATGGTGGAGGTCGCGCTGATGCCGCCGGCAGGACAGGCCGATCTCATGCTCCCAGGGCAGGAGGTGGCGGACTTCCTGCGGCGCACCGAGGCGTTGGTGCCGCCGGGCACCGAACGCAGGCACCTCGACCTGGACTCCGAACTCTCGCATCTGCTCGCCGGCCACTGAGGCAACCGGGCCATCGTGCTGACCGTACTGTCACCGGTCCTCGCCGTGCTCGCAGCCGCGAGCAATGCCCTGGGCAGCGTGATGCAGCGCCGGGCCGCGACCAGCGTTCCTCAGTCCGACCGTCTGCGGATCGGCCTGATGTGGGACCTGCTGCGCACACCGGTCTGGCTGCTGGGCATCGGAGGGGTCGTCCTGTCGGCGGTACTCCAGGGCGCCGCGCTGGCGGGCGGTGCGCTGGCGGTCGTACAACCGCTGTTCATGCTGGAGTTGCCGATCGCGCTGCTCGTCGCCAGCATCGTCTTCCGGCGTCCGGTGCCCCGGGGCTACTGGCCGCCCGTCGCCAGGGTCGGCGGCGGCCTGTGCCTGGCTCTTTTCGCGGCGGCCCCGACCGGCGGCACCCTCGAGGTCCCGCCATCACGGTGGTGGGCGGTCGTGACGTGCTGCCTGGTCGCCATCGCGGTGCTGTGCGGTGTCGCGGTCAGGCTCCCCAGGGGGCCGAGCCGCGCCGCCTGCATGGGACTGGCCGCTGCCGTCGCCTACTCACTCACCGCGGCGCTGATGAAGTTCTCCACCACCGCCCTCGACCGCCAAGGTGTGAGCACCTTCTTCACCGCGTGGCAGACGTACACGTTCGCCGCACTCGGCATATGTGCGCTGTTCCTGCTGGAGAACGCCATGCAGTCCGGACCGCTGGTCGCCTCCCAGCCCGCGCTGACGCTCGGAGACGCACTGGTGAGCCTGGCCCTGGGCGTGGGCCTCTACGGTGAAAGGCTGCGCGGCGGCTGGTGGCTGGGCCTCCAGGTCGTGGGGCTCACGCTGGTGGCGGAGGGTCTGGTCCGCCTGTCGCATCGGCGGCTGGAGGCGGCCCCCTGAGGAGTGCCGGGCGGCCGGGTGCCAGGAGGCGGTTCGGCTCGGCGACGGCGGCGAGGGTCAGCGGGACGTGGGGAAGCCCAGGTCCGGACCGGTCGTCGTCTCGGTCGGGTCCGGCCAGCGGCTGGTGATGACCTTGCCGCGCGTGTAGAAGTGCACGGCGTCGCTGCCGTACATGCGGTGGTCGCCGAAGGCGGAGTCCTTCCAGCCGCCGAAGGTGTGGTACCCCACTGGCACCGGCATCGGCACGTTCACACCGACCATGCCGGTCTCGACCTCCAGTTGGAACCTGCGGGCCGCGCCGCCGTCGCGGGTGAAGATGGAGCCGGCGTTGCCGTACGGGGAGCCGTTGATGATGCGCATGGCCTCCTCGTAGGTCTCCGCACGCACGACGCACAGCACGGGACCGAAGATCTCGTTGCGGTAGGCGTCCGAGCCGGTGCTGACCTTGTCGAGGAGCGTGATACCCATCCAGTGCCCGTTCTCGAGTCCCTCGACGGTGAAGTCCCGGCCGTCGAGCACGACATCGGCTCCCTGGTCGGCCGCCCCCGCGACGTAGCGCGCGACGTCGTCGCGGTGCGCCTTGGTGACGAGCGGGCCCATCTCGGACGTCGGGTCGTTGCCCGGGCCGATCTTGACCTTGGTGGCCCGCTCGGCGATCCGGGAGACCAGCGCGTCGCCTGCCGAGCCGACCGCGACCACCACGGACACCGCCATGCAGCGCTGGCCCGCGGAGCCGTAGGCGGCGGTCACGGCGGCGTCGGCCGCCGCATCCAGATCGGCGTCGGGCAGGACCAGCATGTGGTTCTTCGCACCGCCGAGGGCCTGGACACGTTTGCCGGCTGCGGACGCCCGTGTGTAGACGTGCCGGGCGACCGGGGTGGAGCCCACGAACGACACTGCGGCCACATCCGGGTGGTCGAGCAACGCGTTCACCGCGACCTCGTCGCCGTGCACGATGTTGAGCACACCGTCGGGCACGCCGGCCTCGGCCGCGAGTTCGGCGAGGAGTATGGACGCGGAGGGGGCCTTGCTGCTCGGCTTGTGGATGAAGGTGTTCCCGCAGGCGATCGCCATCGGGAACATCCACATGCTGATCATCGCGGGGAAGTTGAACGGCGAGATGCCCACGATCACACCGAGCGGCTGGCGGATCGACGCCACGTCGATGTGGCTCGACACCTCCGTGGAGGTGTCGCCCTTGAGCGCCATGCCCAGCCCGCAGGCCAGTTCGACGATCTCCAGGCCACGGGCCACCTCGGCCAGTGCGTCCGCGTGGACCTTGCCCTGCTCGGCGGTGATCAGGGCGGCCAGGTCGTCGCGGCGCGCGTCCAGGAGCTCGCGGTAGCGGAAGAGGATCGCGATCCGCCGCGCGAGCGAGGACGTGCGCCAGCCGGCGTAGGCCTCCTTCGCGGCGGCGACCGCGGCATCGACTTCACCGGCGCCGGCCATCGCGACCTGTGCGGTGACCGCTCCGGTCGCGGGGTCGGTCACGGCGCCCCAGATGCCGGAGGCGCCTGCAAGATCTTCGAAGGGCTTGCCACCGATCCAGTGGGTGACGGTCTTCATCGGCGGGTCTCCTTCAGTGCTGACGGCGCTGGGCCGCGAGTTTCCTGTCGTGGCCCCGAGCGCTGACGGTGGTGGGACGGCGCCGTGCCGACAGCCACGGGGACGTGCCAACACGCCTGCGCGGGCGGGACTCATGACTGGGAACGTACTGCTCTGACCTCGGCACAGAGGCAGTTGGCAGGCTCGGGGCCCGAAGTGCCGCCGTCAGGTCCCGTAGTGTCGTGGCACGGGTCACTCGAGCGACGCCGGTGTCGGGGTCGGTGCGGATGAGGTGCAGGGCCACGTCGGTGACTGCGCGGGACGGCCCGGACGGCGGGCTCGTCGGCGATGCGGGCGGTCGGCTCCTCCTGCACGCCCCGCGTGACATCCGCGGGAGGGGCGCGCCTATCCCGCTGCTGGCCCCGGTCACCAATGCCACCCTGCCGGTTGTCCCGGTCATGAGCCCACCTCCTGATCGTCCTCGCGGGCCGTCGGGATGACTGCCCGCGGTAGTTGCCCGTCGGCGTCGGGGCGGTCGGGGCGAATCGCTTCGCGGAGCCCGGTGCCGACAAAGCCCGCAGCAGAACGGCCGACGTCCAGCCCGGCGCGTGCGGCGATGGCGTCATGAGCAGCCGCTCCGACGCGCCGCGGGTGATCTCACGGAGCAGCTCGGGCGGCACGGGCAGCAGTCCGCGCCGGTGCCCGCTCGGAACAGCTCGTCGAGGCGCCGGTGGATCACCGCGTCCACCCGCTGCTCGACGAACTGATTCGGTTTCCATGATTTCCACGATTCGCGTCCTGAGGCGACCCGCCGTCGCAGGGTCAGCCCGGCCGGCGCCGACCGGAGGACCGCGAGGCGCCCTACCCGGCGGTGGCGAGCCCGATGAGCAGCAAGGCGATGTCGTCCGTCCGGGGGGCGGTTTGCCGCGCATGGTCGATCAGCGCCGTGGCGAGCTCGTCCATGGGCTGGGGCCGGGCGCGGGCGAGCTGAGCGGCGAGCCCGTTCATGGCGTCGTCGAGGTCGACGCCGGGAGTCTCGACGAGGCCGTCGGTGTACAGGGCGAGGACGGTACCGGGGGGCAGCGGGATCTCGACGGAGGGATAGTCCGTGTCCGGGGCGATGCCGAGCAGCAGCCCGGGCGGCAGGGCAAGGACCTCCGCGTGCCCGTCGGGGTGGCGCAGAATCGGCGGTGGATGCCCGGCCGTGGCCAGGACGGCCCGGTGACGCGCGAGGTCGAGATGGGCGTACAGACAGCTGACGAAGCGCCCCGCGTCCATGTCGAGCAGGACGCGGTTGGCCTGGGCGAGGGCCTGAGCGGGCGTGGCCCCGGCAAGGGACTGGGAGCCCAGGACGGTGCGGACCCGACCCATGAGCGCCGCGGCGGTGACGTTGTGGCCCTGGACGTCGCCGATGACCGCGGCCGCGGTGGTGTCGTCCACCCGGACCAGGCCGTAGAAGTCACCGCCGATGTCCATCCCCCGGACGCTCGGCAGATAACGGGCGGCCGCCTCCAGCCCGGGCACGTCGGGCAGCGACGTGGGGAGCAGCGCGGCTTGCAGGGTCTGCGCGAGCTCCTTGCTGGTGTCGTACAGCATGGCCCGGTCCAGTGCCTGCGCGATCAGTCCCGCGAGTGCGGTGAACAGCACCCGCTGCTGGTCGGGGAAGGGGTGGGGGTGGTCGAAGGCGAACACGCACGTGCCCACCGGACGCCCGGAGGCGATCAGCGGCAGAAAGGCCCAGGCGTGCACATCGTCCTGGCGCGGGGCCGGCGGATAGGCGCGGGACAGTTCTTCGAAGGTCGTGAAGAAGCTCGGTATGCCGCTCGCCATGACGCGGACCGCGGGCGCCGGGAAGGTCAGTGGGACACCGTCGAAGTGTTCCAGGAGCCCGGGGCGGTATCCGCGGCAGCCGATGACGCGCATCCTGCCGTCCTCGGCCGCCAGCAGGGCCACCGTCCGCGCCCCGAAGGCCGGCAGCATCTCCTCGGTGACCAGATCGACGACGTCTCCCACGCCGGCGGCTTCGGAGAGGGCGGCGGCCAGATGCAGCACCCGGTACACCTCGCTCAGGGCGATCGGCTCGGCCTGGGGCGGGCCCGCGTCCGGAGGTACTTCCTGCGGGACCCCGCCCGGACCGGTGGTCGAGATGCGGACGCTCACTCCGCTTCCGTCGGGATACAGCTCGAATGTGAGCCAGCGGTCCGACGCGTGCAGGACGGTGTAGCGGCTGGGCTTCCGGCTGACCACGGCGGCGCGGAAGTTGTCCTCGAAGGCCGGGTCGGTGCACCAGGGCAAGGACTGCCAGGGCCGCGTGCCGATCAGATCCGAGGCGCGGGCGTCGAGCAGGGCGGCGGCGCCGGCGCTGACGTAGGTGAATCTGCCCTCGAGGTCGAGGGAGCAGCTGCCGCC
>NZ_JBLEBI010000005.1:0-114230 GCF_047340315.1 Streptomyces sp. AF1A | reverse complement strand
CCTGCGGGCGGCCAGCAGGCTGCGTACGACCGTGCCGGGCCGCAGGGCCGCGCTCGGCGGGGCCAGCAGGTGCTGCATGTCGAGGACGACGCGGTGGGCGTCCACGGAGACGTGGCTGGCCAGCAGCACCTGCCGGACATAGCGGTTGACCAGGCCGGTGCCCGGCGGCCGCTGGCCCACCGTCTCCGGGTACATGAAATCGCCGCCCGTCGCCACCTGCCACGGGCCGGCGATCACCTTGGCCGCCGCGCGATAGTACGCGCGGACCATCGCGGAGGACGCGGTGCCGAACCGGTCCAGGCAGCGGCCGAGTTCCACCGCTTCGAGGGCGGCGACGCTCATGCCCTGTCCGTAGACGGGATTGAAGCTGCACAGGGCGTCTCCGATCGCCACATAGCCCGAGGGGGGCTGCCGCAGCCGCTCGAAGAACCGCCGGCGGGACTGCGGATAGGTGAACCTGCGCGCGTCCTTCTCCTCCACCGGCTCGGCGCGGGCGACGAGTTCGCCGATGTGCGGGGTCGGCAGCTGGGCGGCGTACTTCGCGAAGCCCTGCGGATCGAGCGGCGCGTGGGCGCCGTGCCAGCCGGCCAGGGTGACCACCCACCGGTCGCCCTCCACGGGGAACACCGCGGCCGCCCTTTTGTCGTGCGGCGGAATGCCGGCCGTCAGGTAGAGCAGGACGCCGTCGAGCAGCCGCTCGTCGGCACCGCGGCGCAGCAGCCGGGTGGCGTAGCCGACGTCCACCTTGACGGTGGCCACGTCGGGTGTGGGACAACCCAGGTCGCCCAGCCAGCGGTTGGAGCGCGTGGCGCTGTGACCGGTCGCGTCCACCACGAGGTCCGCGGCGAGGACTTCACCCCCCTCCAGTTCGACACCGTTCACCTGCCCGGCGGACCCGGTCAGAGCGCACACCGCGACCCGGTCGCGGAGCTCCACGGCGGGCAGCGCCGCCACGCGGGCCCGAATCGTGTGCTCCAGAAAGGCACGGCTGAGGCTGATCCCGCGCAGGCCGGTGGCGAACCGGATGCGATGGCCGCCCATCTGGTGGAAGAGCAGGTCCGACCCCGGGTCGAAGGGGACGGCGCCGCCCGCGATCAGTTCGCCGGTCACACCGGGGAACAGCTCTTCCAGCGTGGTCTGCCCGCTGACGAGCAGCGCGTGGGCGTGGCCGCCGTGGGGAACGCCCCGCCGGTCCCGCGCATCCCCGGGCAGCGTGTCCCGGTCGACGACTGTCACCCGGGCGAATCGTCCGGCCAGCGCACGCGCCGCGACAAGCCCGCCCATCGACGCGCCGATGACCACCGCATGCGCACCGACCGAACCCATGGCTGGACCTTCTTTCGAGGCGGCCACCGGCATCCGCCGGTGGGGGGAGTCGATTCGTTGGCGCACCCGATGCCGCACCGAAGGCACACCGGGACGCACGGAGGACGCCCCGGTTCGCCGCCGGGGTCCGGCGCCGGCGGCTCGAGCGCACCGTACATCCGCAGGTGTGCGCGGATGCGGTCACGGGGCCCCACGAGAAGAGGGATGGCGGTGCCGTCCTGGTTCACGGCGCTCGGGGGAGTGTAGAAGTGCCGTGCCGCATACGCCACTTCACCCAAGCCGGCCTGTGCCGTGGGCCGAACCCGGGCCCGGCGGGGCCGGTGCCCGATTCCGGTCGTCGCGCAGGCCCGTGACAAAGGCGAGCCACGGCTCCCGGCCGCACCCGAACGCCGGACCGTCGGCGTCCTTGCTGTCCCGGACGAAGACGGCGTGCTCGGCAGCGGCGACCTCCACACAGTTGCCTCCGTTCCCCATGCTGTGGCTGCTCCTGCGCCAGCGCAGCTCAGTCCGGTCCACCTTCGATTTCCCTTCTCAGCCGACGTATCAGGACGCGCGAGTCCGGCGGGGACAGCGCATGCGCCTGGATGAGGTTGAACGCCAGGTGGTGCTGCCGGAGTTGCTGGGCGTCGTTGGTCACCTGGCCCCCGATGAACGACTCCCCGTACAGGAACTCCGGGCCCTCGCGGAATCCCATGATGCGGAACGGGGTCATGCCCCCGGGGTGCTGGCGCACGCTGAACGGGATGACCTGCAGGTGCACCCTGGGCAGTTCGGCCACCCCCAGCAGGTGCCCGAGCTGCTCGCTCATGGTCCGGCTCCCGCCGACCCGGCGCCGCAGCACCGCCTCGTCGAGTGCGATCATGATCTGCGGAGGGTCGTCTCTGGCCAGGATGCGCTGCCGGTCCAGCCGGGCGATCACGAACTGCTCGATCTGCAACGGCGGGGCCATCGGATGCGCGGTGCAGAACACGGCCCGGGCATAGGCCTCCGTCTGCAGCAGGCCGGGTATCGCGACCGTCTCGAATTCCTGGACGAAACTCGCCTGCTGCTCCAACTCGATGACCTGCCAGAACCACTCGGGATAGGCAGACTCGACGAGGGAAGGCCACAGAGCCGCCAGGGCGCCGTCCGCGCCGAGAATCCGGTCGGCCTCCACGGCGAAACCGCGGGAAGGCACCTGCGCGGCGCCCTCCAGCCGCTCCACGTCCGCCTCGGAGCAGCCCAACCGCTCGGCCATCTCCCGGCGGGACAGTGCGGCCGCCGTCCGGTGACGCCGAGCGGCGTCCGCGAAACGGCTCAACGCGGAGGACAGGGGCTCACCGCGCGACTGCGTCGGCCCGGCGTCCTGTCCCTCCGCCGGTACGAGTCCCCGGCCGCCCGGCGGCTGCCAGGCCACCGTCCCGTCCGGCCCGAGCACGGCCCGCGCGATCGGCGTCCCGGGCCACGACGACGTCGGCTGCCGGGACGCCGCCGGAACACGGCTGAGCAGCCCCCAGGCATGCACGCCCGGCCTGGCCTCGGCGGACAGGGCGGCCTCGATGCAGGCCCGCGCGCTCTGCTCGGTCGCACACGTCCCGCACGGACCCTGCTGGTGCCTGCTGTCGCGGACCCGGTGCACCTCCCACCCGTACACGTGGCTGTGCTCCAGCGCGGATGCGCCGTGGCCCCTGCGTTCCCCCACGCCGTTCACTGCCGCCCCTCTCGGAACCGTCGGCCCGGGCCACCGGAGCCGTCCCGGGCATGGCCCGCGAGGCATGCGGTGGTCCGCTCGCTTGCGCACGCGCTCTTGTGCCGCGTGCCGGGCAGATCCCCGCCGGTCCGGCGGGGCCGGTCCGCGACCGGGGCCCGGGCAGGCGCGCGGCTCATGGCGGGAACGGCGGCGCGCCGCGCCCGTCGACGGCGAGGGTGCACCAGGTGGTCTTGCGGCCACGGCGGTCACGGCGCGCGCCCCACGCCGAGGCGATCGCCTGTACCAGGAACATCCCCCGGCCCTGCTCCTCCCGAGGCCCCGCCTGCCGGACGACGGGCTGCGCCAGGGACCCGTCCGTGACCTCCACCAACAGGCGTTCACCGATCTGCATCACGTCCAGCGTGATCCATGTACCGGGTGCGTGCCGGACCGCGTTGGCGAGCAACTCGCTGACGAGCAGCCGGCCGTCGTCCACGACGCCCGTCGCACAGCCCCACGAGGTCAGGGCCGCGCCCACCAAGGCACGCGCCCTTGCCACCTCGGCCGCCGACGAGCGCAGATGGAGGTGCACCTGCCGGCCGAAACCCAGGTCGCAGTCGGCACACACGAAGGGCGGGCAGCCGTCCGCCGGTGCGCCGGTGTCGGTCGGCGCGGTCCTCTCCGGCGGGTTGCCGTGATCACGGGCGTACGGCGCGGCCGACCGCTGCCGGGGCAACTGCCTGCCGGACGACTGCGTGGGAGGAGCTACGGCGCGGCGATCGGGGTCATGAAGCACGGCGGGCCCCCCTGCCGTGGGGTGCGGACGCGTCCGGCGTCGTGCCCGTGCGGCGGACGACCCGTCGCCGGCGGACGCCTCGGCGCGCAGACGGCACCGACGTCCCCATCGGAGCCACCGCCCGCGCACGGAGCGGAACTGCGAGACCGACGCTCCGACGCCCCGGCGCCGAGCCGAGGCAGCGGGCACCGGGGCGGAGCCCCATTGCGGCTGCTCCCCGGCACCATGGGTGAACGACGCCCACCCGCGCGCTTCCACACATCGATGCCCTCCCGTACAGCCGTTCACCGAGTGGTGGCTCCACCCCGGCGTCCCTGTCCCACCTTGTACGCACCGGGGAGAGCGGCGGTATAGCGGCGGTATCGGCACCGGTCGGCGGCGCTGTCGGCCGGCCTGGGCGGCCGGCCCGGGGCAGGCTCAGCGCTCGGTGCCGGGTGACCCCGGGCGCCCCCGCAGCCGTACGGTCTCCAGCGCGATGTACAGCTCGGCGCAGGACTGTGCGTCGGCGGTGTGGCGGTCGGTGAGCTCGGCGATGCGGTTGAGGCGGTACAGCACCGTGTTGCGGTGGCAGTGCAGTCGCTCGGCCGCCGCGGTCGTCGACCCGCCCACGGCGAACCAGGCGTGCAGGGTCTCCAGCAGCGTCGTCCGTTCCTGCGGGGGCAGGGCGAGGAGGCGGCCGAGGACCGACCGGGCGACCTCCTGCGCCGTGTCGGGGGAGGCGGCCGCCAGCAGCGACACGGGTGCGCTGCCGTACAGGTGGGTGCCGTGGGTGCCGTGGGGCAGACACTGGACGGCGAGTTGGGCCTGCCGCCAGGCCGCGGGGGCGTTCACGGGCGAGGCGAAGGCACGGCTGACCCCGACCCGGGACAGGGTGATCGCGGCCAGCTGGTCGACCGCGGCCGTGATCGCCTGTGCGTGAGGCAGGGACAGCAGGCCGGCCCAGGCTCCTGTCTGATGGATCCATTCGGAGCCGATTCCGCTCGCCCCGAGGCGCCTTTGCACGCCGGGCAGCGGCTCGACCCGGTCGTGGACCTCGGCGCAGACCACCAGGAAGGGGCCCTGGCGGTCGAGGTCCAGGACGCGCGCGATCTCCCACGCGCTCGCGTGCGTGCCGGCCCTGCCGTCGAGCAGGGAGGTGAGCATCATGCTCCGGGCCGCGGCGTCGCGACGCGACCGCTCCTCGACGGTGGACCGGTAGGCGTCGGCGGCCGCGCTGGAGTAGTCGTCGATGGCCGCCCACATGTCGGAGGCCAGGTGCAGCAGCTGGACCGTGCTCTCCTCGTCCACGGCGGCGGCGAGCAGCCGGTCCCAGATGAAGCGGCCGGCCAGCCGGTAGGCGTGCAGCAGCGCGGCCAGCGGGATGCCCTGTTCGGCCTTGAGCCGTCCGGCGGCGCGGGGCGCCTCCAGGGTCGCGGGCCGGCCCTGCAGCGCCGTGAAGATCGTGGACAGGTTGTCGCGGACCACCGCGCGCAACTGGTCGCGGCCGATGAGCGTGCTCTCGGCGTAGGAGTGCTCGCTTCCGCGGATCTCGTCGGTGAGGTCCTCCGCGAGCCGGTCCACCTCGGTCAGCAGTCGGCCGACCAGCCCGACCACCCGGTCGCCGGCCCTCAGTTGCGGCGTCACGCGCGCAGCCTAACCCCGCCGGGCTGTGCGCCGGCACAATCCCGTGCCGTCTTTTCCTGCCTCCCGCCTATGGCCGAAACCGCTGGTGAGCGGTGGAATCACCGGCAACTTACTGACGCGGCGGCGCCGGGAGACCGGGCGTGTGCACAAGTCGGGGAGGTTCGAAGGAGAACGCATGAACACCTGTGACCGCGCCGCGGGACCTGGCCCGCGCCCCGACCGTCCCGGACAAAGGACCGCCCCGGCCCCTGAGGCGGCTGCGACATGTGCCCACGGGCACCGCCGCCGCGACCGAACGGCCACTCACCCGCATCGCCGCACCACCCCGCGGGGCGCCCCCGGCGAAGCTCCACGGCTCCGCGCCCCAGGACCCACCGCGCACCACCGGTGCACCACCACGCAATTCCGCCTCCCGGGAGGACAGTTGACGGACACAGACGAACCACACGGTCACGCGGGGCAGATCGCACGCCGCAGATTCCTCGGCTATGTGCTGGCCGCCGGCACGCTGACCGTGGCCGCCGAACTCGGCGAGGTGGCGCTCGCGCCCGACGAGGCGGCGGCCGTCGTCCCCTCCCTCCCCGGCCCGGCGGAGATCTACGACCTCAACGACATGCTCACCCATGCGGCGCTGCCGACGGCGAACCTGATCACGATCCGGCTCGACGCCGACGGCACGGCCTCCTTCGCCCTGCCGCGGGCGGAAGTGGGGCAGGGCATCACGACCTCCAGCGCCATGCTGATCGCGGAGGAACTGGACCTGCCGCTGGAGCGGATCCGGGTCACGCTCGCGGACGCCCGGCCGGAACTGCTGTTCAACCAGCTCACCGGCGGGTCCAACACCACGATCTCGACCTTCACGCCGATCCGGGTGGCGGCCGCCGTGGCAAGGGACCGGCTGCTGAAGGCGGCGGCTCTGGAACTCGGGGAGGCCCTGGACATGCTGACGGCGAAGGCGGGTGTCATCACCTCGTCGGCGACCGGCCGCAGCCTCACCTACGGAGAACTGGCCGAGAAGGCCGCCGCGGAGACGGTCGGCCAGGTGCCGGTCACCCTCAAGGAGACCGCCGAGTTCAAGGTCATCGGCACCGCGCGGGGGCGGATCGACGCGCTGGAGGCGGTCACCGGACGCAAGAAGTTCGCGATGGACCTGCACCTCCCCGACGCCCTGCCGGCCATGGTGTGCCGTCCGCCGACGATCAACGGCACGGTCCGCGCCGTGGAGAATCTCGCGCAGGTGCGGGCGATGCCCGGCATCACCGACGTCGTGACCGTCTCCACCGGGGTCGCGGTCCGCGGCCGTACGTTCGGGCAGTGCATCGACGCGGTGCGCGCTCTGAAGGTCTCCTGGGGGCCGGGGAGCGCGGAGGGCGAGTCCGACACGACGATCCGGGACGAACTCCGCAAGGCCGAACTCCCGCTCGCATCCCTGGGCTTGCTGACCAAGTCGGTGGACGCCCGGTTCACCTTCCACTTCGCCAGCAACAGCGCCCTGGAGCCCAACTGCGCCATCGCCGACGTACGTTCCGACGCGGCCGAGATCTGGGCGAGTCTGAAGTCCCCGATCACCGCCCAGGAGCAGATCGCGGGGCAGCTGGGGCTGCCCGTCTCCGCCGTGAAGGTCCATGTCACCGAGGGCGGCGGCTCCTTCGGCCGCAAGCTCTTCCACGACGCAGCCGCCGAGGCCGCCGAGGTCTCGAAGGCGATGGGCAAGCCCGTGAAGCTGATGTGGCACCGCACCGACGACTTCCGGCACGGCCGCACCCACCCCATGGCCACCTCGCGCGTGCGTGCCGGCTACGCGCTCGGCCAAGTGCTCACCTACGACCAGCGGCACACCTCCGTCGCCACCGACTTCGGCCACGGCGTCGGCGAGATCATCACCGCGGAGGCCGCCCGGCTGCCCGTCGGCGACCTCACCTTCTCCGAGACGATCTTCGCGCTCACCCAGCAGACGCCGTACCACTTCGGCGTCGTCACCCAGCTGCTCAGCGAGACCGACAAGGGCTTTCACACCGGCTCCATGCGCAACATCTACTCGCCCAACGTGCGGTGCGCGCAGGAGCTGGTCGTGGACGAGCTGGCCAAGCGGCTGGGCAAGGACCCGTACCGGTTCCGCCGCGAGTTCCTCAAGGAGGACCGGGCGCGCGCCGTCCTCGACAAGGTGGCCGAGACCGGCGACTGGGGCCGCAGCATGCCGGCCGGCACGGCGCAGGGCATCGCACTCCACCCCGAGTACCACGGCTACGTCGCCGTCCTCGCCGAGATCGACTGCCGGCCGGAGACCACCGGCCGCAAGGTCCGCGACGCCTGCACCGGCCCCCGCGTCACCAAGGTCGTCTGCGCCGTGGACGTCGGGCTGGCCGTCAACCCACGCGGTCTGCAGGCCCAGATGATGGGCGGCATCATGGACGGCATCGCGATCGTCCTCAGCTCCGGGCTCCACCTGCAGGACGGGTACTTCCTGGAGGGGAGCTGGGACAACTACTTCTACACCCGGCAATGGAACGTCCCGCCCGAGCTGGAGATCGTCGTCATGCCGCCCACCACCGGGGAGCCGGGCGGCGCGGGGGAGCTGGCCGTGGCGGGCGCGGCGGCCGCCGTGGCCTGCGCCTACGGCCGTGCCACCGGAACCATGCCGACGACCTTCCCCGTCAACCACGACCAAACGCTCGGCTTCGAGCCGCTGCCCACCACCCCGCCGATCCCAGCGTCCCCCACCGACGGCCTCGACCGCGCCTACTAGGAGAACCCTGTGCCCGAACACACCTTCATCCTCAACGGCGAGCGGGTGACCGTCGACATCGAGGACGACGTACGGCTGCTGTGGGTGCTCAGAGACGTCCTCGGCGTCACCGGGCCGAAGTACGGCTGCGGACTGGGCGTCTGCCAGGCGTGCACCAGCCACATCAACGGCAGGGCGTTCAATCCCTGCTCGGTGCCGGTCGGCGCCGTCGACCCGGACGACGAGATCACCACCATCGAGGGCCTGCCCGCCACCGTCGGCAGCGACCTGCACCCGATGCAGGAGGCCTGGCTGGAGTACGACGTCGCGCAGTGCGGCTACTGCCAGCCCGGCCAGATCATGGCCGCCGTCGCCAAGGTCCGCCAGGCCCGCGAGGAGGGACGCGAGATCACCGAGGCCGACCTCGACGAGATCCGCAACGTCTGCCGGTGCGGCACCTACCACCGCATCCGCGAGGCGATCGTGGCCGGCGCGAAGAAGTACTGACGTTCCGGGCAACGGCGCACTGGTGAGGAAGGGCAGAGCCTTCGCCGTGGCGACCGTCGTCCCGTCCCGGGGAGCACACCGCGCCGGCCCGGGGCGGGACGAGGCCGACTCCGGCGTCTCAAGTCATGGAGGGGCTCGGCCAAGTCAACGGCTTCGTCGGCGACTTGGCGTGACGACGTCCGAAGGCGCGGCAGACGTGCCGTGCGCGATCCGGCCGTCCGTGCCTCTCGACGGCTGACTCGGACGGTTGTTACTCACTTTCGGGTGTCGGTGAGTTGGCGCGGCCGGGGCCGCCAGCACCGTTCCCGGCGGCACCGCTGCGTGGCGGGCGCGGCGGGCAACCAATGGGCGATTTCCCACTGTTGATGGAGCATGCAGGCAAGCGTCACGGAATGATGTGCGATCTGTAACATGCCTCGTTTGGTGCCGATTTGCCCCGTGCCCGGGGGCAGGGTGTGGTGCGGCGGCCGACCGGCCGTCACGATCCGCCCACCGCGCCGGAAGGCCACACCCGAAGAGCACGACGTCGTCCGTAACGAGGAAGTACGCACAGACGGGAGCAAGATCATGCAGACCTTCACCGCAACAGCCGATCGAGCGTGGGATCGAGCCCCGGTGGGTGACTCCCTGCTGCCGCCGCCCAATCCCGCGGAGCGCATCGCCTGCCGCGTCGATCCGCGCGACCTGCGGCGCCTGGACCTGTACGCGGTGCTGACCGCCGCCGGCATCGCTCCTCGTCCCGGGGACCGAGAGGCGATCGAAGCGCTCAGCGCGCTGTCGGACAGCGTGCACGAGGCGTTGCACCGCTGGCTCAACTCCGTCATCTGACCCGCTGGACGCCGGCCCGGCGCGTCCCGGCAACTCCACGACTGAAGAGGGCGTCTTCGACTGCTCCGCCCCCTGAAGGGACAGGATTCCTGGAGGCGCGGCCGGCTTTCAGGACCAGGCGATCTCGCCATGGCGGGAGACGAAGCGCCCGGTGCGGCACTGGGCTCCTCGGTGGCGAGGGCGACGATCGCGTCCGTGCCCTCGGTGACGGTCTGGGGGCCGCTGCGGCCGTTGAGGTCGGTCGCGGTGTAGCCGGGGTCCGCGGCGTTGACGCGTATGTCCTTCAGCCCCTTGGCGTACTGGGTGGTCAACATCGTCAGCGCCGCCTTCGAGGCGGACCGAGCGGGGGCAGGGCCATCGGCGCCGGTGACAGCAGCATGCGCTGGTGCGAGTTCCCCGTACCGCAGGAGTCCGGCCCGAGTCCGCCGAGGACGGTGCCGGCGTGCGGACCGACGGAGACGAACGCGCTGCCGGCATCGGGTCGGCGGTGGACGACATGCGTGTTAGACCATTCGGGCGCATCCTGAGATCGGCCCAACCAGGTGCCACAGACCGACCTACGGGAGGTGCTGTGTTCCTGTTTGCCCTGCTCGTGCCGGTCATGATGATTGCGTTCCTCTTCGCGACGACGGCACTCGAAGACCACCTCTTCCCAAGGTCCGCGCCCGAGGACGGCGCCGACGCCGAGGGCCACCAGACGACTGGTCCCTGACGGAGGCGACCCCGCCGGGGCCTGCGCGTCGCTGGATGCGTAGGGGGACACGGCGCCGTACGGTCGGGGCCGGCGCACGTGGACCTCAGGACGGCGCGGACGGCGGTCAGCCGGGCTGGCCGCTGTCCTTGTACGCGCCCCAGCCGTGCCAGCGCTCGATCTCGATCCAGGCGCTGACCCGCGCGCGGTCTCGCTGGGGATAGGGCTTGCCGAGGTACTGCCGGCTGAGCCGGTCGATGCCCTCCAGGTCCGGGTCGTCGCGGATCTCGGCCACACGGCCGATGAGGCTGATGTGGTTGTACCAGTTGCCCTCGTCCAACACGGTGAGGGAGACCCTCGGATCATTGCGCACGTGCGCGAGGCGCTTGCGGCCCTCGTCCATGTTCACCAGGACGCGGCCGTCGTCCTCCCACAGGTACCAGGTGGCGGTGGAGACCGGCTGGCCGTCCGACCGGAGTGTGGTGATGACAGCCGGGTTGGGCTTTTTCATCATGGCGACGGCTTCGGGGGTGAGCGGGGGCTTCGACATCGTGTTCGTCCTCAGTGCCGGGTCGACGGGTGTACGTGTGCGCCTACCGAGGTGGCCGTGTACACGCTGTCACACCGCGTGTGCGGATCGGGTGCCGCACACCGCCGATTGCTGCAAGTGAACGCGAATTCCGTCCTCCGGCCGGTGCCGGCCGTGCCGCGCGCCTCCTCAGCCCGCCGCTTCCTCGCTCACCGGGCGCTCGGCCCCCTCCCCGGAAGCCGTCGCACCGCAGGACACCTCGCCGCAGGTGCGCAGTGTGCGCACCTGCGGCGAGAGCAGGGCCGCCGCAGTGGCCAGGACGACCAGGGCGGCGCAGCCGGCCAGGGCCCGGCCGGTCCCCACGGCAGCGGCGATCGGGCCCGCGACGAGCAGCCCGAGCGGCGCGAAGGCCAGGGAACCGAACCAGTCGTAGGAACTGACGCGGGACAGGACCCGCTCCGGGATCTCCCGCTGGATGGTGGTGGCCCACAGCACCCCGAAGACATCACTCGCGATCCCGGCCCCGAACATCGCCGCCGCGGTCAGCCATACGGGGGCTCGGACGCTGAGCAGCACGATCGGCACGGCGGCCGGAAAGGTGCACAGCACCGCCACCAGGATGGGACGGCTCACTCGCACGCGGGCGGCCATTCCTGCACCGGCGATGGTCCCCACGGCCTGCGCCGCCACGATGACCGACCACGCGCGGGCCCCGCCCAGATGCTGCTCGGCCGTCAGCGGGCCGAGCACCCCGGCATTGGCGTTGAGCGCGGCGACGACGACCGCGTACTGGGCGACGACGACCCACAACCACTGCCGGGAAGCGAACTCCTGCCACCCCTCGCGCAGGTCGCTCCAGCCCGATGTCTTCCTGCGCGGCCGGGCGCCCACCCGCAGCCGGGCCGTCAGCGCCGCGCTGACGACGAAGGACGCGGCGTTGAGTGCGAGCGCCCAGCCGGCGCCCACCAGCGCCACCGTGATCCCGGACAGCGCCAGGCCGAGCAGGAGAGAGCTGTTGGTACCGACCCGCAGCAGCCCGTTGGCCCGCTGCAAGCGGTCCGCGGGCACGATCAGCGGCACGAGGCCGTCCATCGCGGGGCCGAACAGAGCCGTCGCCGTCCCGGCCGCCACGGCCAGCAGGCACATGGCCGCCAGCGGCGCATGACCGGTCAGCACCATGACGGCCAGTCCCGCGTACGCCCCGGCCCCCAGTGCATCGGCCAGCACCATCAGTCCCGACCGGGAGACGCGGTCCGCGATCACCCCGCCCGCCAGGACGAACACCAGCTGCGGCAACGCCTGGCAGGCCAGCACCAGCGACAGCCGGCCGGCACCGGCCCCCGGCAGCGCGAGTACGGCGAACGCCAGCGCCACCCGGGCGAAGCCGTTGCCCAGGACCGAAATGACCCGAGCGCACACCAGCAGGACGAACTGACGGTCACGCCACAGTGGCGCCCCGAACGAAGAAACGGTCACGGCGGGCACCCTACGGTGGCCCAGGTCGCTGCCTGCCCTGAACCGGCCACTCCGGCACCGAGCTCTTCCCGCCTCATCACAGGGTCTCGGCACTCGGCCGGTCGGGTGCCGGACAGGTCAGCTGCCGGCCTCCTCCTCCGGCCCGGGGGCGTCGCCGATCGCGACGCGCAGGTCGTGCACGCCCTGCAGGACGTCGATGAGGGCCTCCTCAGCCCCGCTCAGCGCGTGTCGGGTCCCCTCGGCGTCGCCGCGGTCCGCGTGCAACTGGGCGCCGAGCGTGTACACGGCCGTCATGACGGCCGCGAAGGCGGCCTCCCGACCGGGTGGCAGTTCTTCCGCCTCGGGCTCGGAGACCTGCAGCGCGGTGCGCTGCAGCCGGTTGGTCAGGACGTTGACCGCGACGCCGGGGTCCGAGCCCAGCTGTTCCCCCCAGCCGAGCATCGTCTCGAGAACGTCCTCGATCTCCTCTTCCTCACTCAGGCGGGTGGCGGCGGTGATCTCGAGTTCCGTCTTCGCCAGCAGACTGCCCAGCAGGCGCAGGCGGTCATCCTCCTGCGGCCCCTCGGGGCGCTTGTCGGGATCTGCCGGAGGCTCAGCGGCCAGGGCGGCCAGCGCTGAGTGGATCTGCTCAGCGGTTACCGGGTGCTTGTCACTGGTGCTCACGTCTTCAGCTTCACCCAGCCGTGGCGTGGCCGCCCGCCCAGCGGCTGGGCTCTGGTCACGGTGCCGGCTCCGTCGCCGCGTCGAGGTCGGCGGGCACGCGACCACGGGGGTGCCGCTTCCCGACTCGGGGATCGGTCACGGCACCACCGTGCAGGGCACCTGCCCCTCCGCGGCCGGTGCCCCCCACCGGCTCCGCGCAGGCCCCGCCATACGGGTGATTCAGCCGGTCCTCTCCGCCGAGTGGGTGCACGTCCTTCGTGCGGCCGCGCGGACGCCGTTCAGGGTGCGGTGAACAGGGTCGGGAAGCGGGGAGCCAGCCACGGCCGCCGGCCCAAGGCGAGGATCTTCCCCTGGGCGATGGCACGCCAGGGGTTGAGCCGGCCCAGGGCGATGAGCAGGAAGGCGACGGGATCGAGCAGGATGGTGCAGTCCGCGGGCTTCGCCGCTGGTCCCGGTGTCACCTCTACGGCGCCGTCGGCCAGGGACACGTCGAATGCCTCGCCCCCGCGCACTGGATCCGGTAACGGGCCGTGAGCCCCGCCGTGGCCGCGGGGTCCGCGACGCGCGGCATGACCAGGAGTATGAACGGCAGGCACAGGCCCACCCGTGCCCGGTCGATCATGTGCGGCTGCTTCAGGGCGCGGGCCAGGTCGTATCCATGGCCGAGCATGTGCGTGAGGAGGTACGACGCGAGAACGGACCTGTTCATCGGGCCCAGGGGGGTCGCTGGTGCCGGGCCGTCGGCGGAGGGCGACAGAGCGTCCAGGAGCGCCTCGGCCTGCTCCGTGATCATCGCCGCGAGTGGCTCCGCCCGGCGCTCCGTGAAGACGGCGAGCGACTTCGCGTTGGCCCCGGCGAGGCTCTGGGGCGTTCCGTCGCCGTAGGGGCGCTCGCGCCCGGCTGCCAGGTCCGCCATCAGTTCGTTGGCCAATGCCAGGTGCGCGGCGGCCTCGCCGAAGGTCCACTCCGACCCCGGCACGGCAAGCCCCGTGTCGCGCGCGCTGCGCACCAGCGCGGCGATCTCCTCGGCGGTGCCCCGGATCGCCGCTTCCAGGCCGTCGGGCAAGGGCGACGAGCCGTCCTGCCGCTGAGTCGCTTGCACGTTGCTCGCTCCACTTCCCGTCCACCCGGCACGCCCGGCCGGGCCCGCGGCGCTGGTACCCAACCAGACGCGGTGGCGTGTGGCAAGGCTTCGCACGCCCCCTGGTCCCGGGGCCGTCGGTTCGGTTGTGGGCGTTGTCGAGCGCCCGAACGAAAGCCGCCCTCGCCGCGCGGCCCGCCCAACGGCCGCTGCTCGTCGCCGCCCGCGGTGTCGCCGACGCTGACTGCTTCGTTCAGGACCGGCACGTGGGAGGAGCGGGTGCCGCCGGCTGACCGCGTCGGCCTTGGCAGTACGGCAGCCCGGCTGTCGGTCGGTGCCGCGCTCAGGCGGGGTGCTGCCGCTCCCAAACCGCTCTGGTGACGGGGGCGGGGCGCGGCAGCAGGTGGCCGTCGAGGTAGAGGTCCACCTGCTCGTTGTAGAAGGCCACCAGCCCGGCGATCGGCATCACCTGGCGGGTCGGGAAGTCGTAGGCCCAGGCGAGGTCGGGGTAGGTCGCCGCATCCGTGGTGACGGACCAGTATCCGCTGGTGTTGCCCTTGTAGGGGCAGCCGGTGACGGTGTCCGTCGGGTGCATGTGGGTCCAGTCGATGTGCACGCGGTCGAGGTAGTAGCGCGTGGGCAGGCCCGTCTCCAGCACCATCACCGAGGAGGGCGCATCCGCGAGCACGGCTCCGTCGAGGACGACGCGGACACTGCGGCCGGAGCGAAGCGCGTCGACGCGAGTGTAGGGATTCCTGGGATGGACGAACACCTGCTCGTCCTCCTCGAACCATGCGTCGAGGGCTTCCCAGCGGAAGCTGACCATGCCGCGGATGCCCGCAGGTGCGTCGTCGGTCCATTGCCAGGCCGCGCCCGGGCGGGTGAGCGTGTCCAGCCGAAGTGTGTGGCGGCGTGCCCTGCCGATCCGCAGCCTCAGGGGCCTGTCCTCGTCGAGGAGGGCGTCGTCCCGGATGTCGTCGCGGGGGATGCAGTACTGCGGGTAGCCCGGCCACAGCCACACGTAGCGGGCTCGCACGGTGTCGAGGACGGGAAGGTGCGCCGCATAGCCGCGGATGCGGCGCGGTACGGGTTCGACATGGCCGACCGGGACGATCATTTCCGGGTAGTCCGGTGTGGAGTGCTCCATGAGCCTTGTCCTCACGGCGGTTCATGCCGGTGCAGTGGGGCCGGGAAGGGATCCCACGGGCACCAGGCAACCATGGTGACGGCCGTCCGGCATCCCGTGCCGCGGGCGGCGGAGGCTCTCCGGCGGGCTCTTCTGCGGCCAGTGCCGGATGGCGGGGCGGAATGCCTCACTTCGCTGAGCGCGTTGAGCCTGGCAGCGAGGCGTAGTCTGTCCCAGGAGCCACAGTCCGCGCCGTGACGAACAGACACGAGCCCAGGAGTAGTGCTCATGGTGACGATCCTGCTGTCCATCGTGTTCGCGGTGTGCGCGGCCGGAAGCAACTCACTCGGGACGGTGTTGCAGCGGCGCGCTGCGGTCACGGTGCCGGCGTCGCAGTCGCTGCGCCTCGGACTGATCCGGGACCTGCTGCACAGTCCGGTCTGGTTCGGGGGGATGCTCGGCGTCATCCTCTCGGCGGTCTTCCAGGCTCTCGCACTGGCCACTGGATCGCTGGCCGTGGTGCAGCCCATCTTCATTCTTGAGCTGCCTCTGGCGCTTGTGGTCGGAGCGGCCGTCTTCCACGTCGATGTGGCGCGCCGGTCCTGGTTCAACGTGGCCTGCATCGTCGGCGGGCTGGCGCTGGCCCTTTTCTCCCTGGCTCCCCGTGGGGGGCATGCGCAGGTGCCGGGGATGTGGTGGGTTCCGACACTCGCGATCACCGGAGCGATCGGTGCGGCCCTGGTGCTCGGCGGTCTGCGGCGTCCCGTGGGTGTGCTGAGAGCGGCGTCCCTGGCAGCGGCCGCGGCCATCGGCAACGCCGTCACCGCGGCGCTGGTCAAGTCGGCCGTGGACATTCTCTCCACTCAGGGTGCCGCCGCCTTCTTTTCGGCATGGCAGACGTACAGCTTCGCGGCCGTGGGCGGCTTTTCCCTGTTCCTGCTGGGCAGCGCCCTGCAGGGAGGCCCGCTCATCGGCTCTCAGCCCGCCCTGACGCTCGGCGATGCCACGGTGAGTTTCTGCCTCGGTGTGACGATCTACGGCGAGCAGCCGCGTACCGGATTCTGGCTCCTGCCGGCCCTGCTGGGGGTGGGAGTCCTGCTCTACGGCGTTCTCGCCCTGTCCCGTACCAAGTGCCTCGAAGACTGCCTGGACCCGGGTGAGGACGAGATGAACGCCGTGGGGCAGCCCGCCGCGACACCGGGGTGAAGCGCGTCGTCCGCCGCAGTCGCCGCGATCTCTGGCGGGTGGGTCCGTACACGCCGGGAACACCTTCCGCAGCCCCAGCCGGTCCTGCTCCTGATCATGACGCACCGGACGCCCTCGGGGATGCCGAGGGCCTGAACCGCTTCCTCGGCGTGCCCGGCACGATGCGCTGGATCACGAACAATGCCCGTACGTGGCAGCTCAGTTAGCATTCCGGCTGGTCAAGCAGGCGGAGCAGGGGAGGACGCAGCGTGCTCGGGGTACTCGGCATGAGTGATGACGAGGAGCGGGTCTACCGCCTGATCGTGAGCGCGTACCGGTCCGCTCCCGATGACGTCGCCGATCGACTCGGCCTGCCGGCCTCCGAGGTGGAGCCCATCCTGCAGGTCCTGCTGGACAAGCGGCTCATCAGCCGCACCTCGGGATACTTCGCACCCACGCCGCCGGACGTGGCGCTGGGCCCGCTGCTCGTGGACGGCCAGGCGGAGTTGGAGCGGGCTCGGGCGGCCGTCGCCCAGTTGGCGCAGGAATACCGCAGCGGGTCGCTGCGGCGGGATTCCGCGCAGCTGGTCGAGGTGCTGACGGGCGCGGAGGCGATCCGGCAACAGGCCCTGAGCCTGCAGCGCGACGCCCGGGAGGAGATGCTGTGGTTCTGCCGTCACGACCCCATCGCGATGACGGCGGGGGAGAACGACGAGGAGTTCCGTGCACTGGCCCGCGGGGTCCGCTATCAGGTGATCTACGAGTCCGCGCTGCTGGACGCGCCGGGCGCGACGGCGAACCTCGCGGAGGGGCTGCGCGCGGGGGAGCGCGCGCGCTCGATCTCCCGACTGCCGATCCGCATGGCCATCGCCGACCGGTCGGTGGCGCTGTGCCCGTTGGGCGACGAGACGACCGGTGAACCCACCGCCGCGCTCGTCCGGGGAACCAGCTTGCTGGTGGCGCTCATCTCCCTGTTCGAGACCCACTGGGAGCGTGCGACGCCCGTGCGGATCGGTTCCTCGGACGGTGACGGACCTCTCGATGCGGACGAGCGTGAGCTGCTGTCGTTGCTCATCGGCGGGATGAGCGACAAGTCGATCGCCAAGCAGTTGCGCGTCAGTCCCCGAACGGTGCAGCGGCGGGTGCACGATCTGACGCGCCGCGCGCACGCTCGAGGCCGGATGCAACTGGCCTGGCAGGCGTGCAAGCTCGGCTGGCTCGACGACGATGCCGGGGGCCCGGTGTACCGCGAGAAGGGCCCCCGGCATCCGCTCTGACTACCGGCCGAGGAGGTTCAGGGCGATGCGGTACACACCGCTGCCGCCCGTGCCCGCGAACAGATACTCGCCGTCGGGGGAGACCAGGATCGAACGCACATCGCGGTCGGGCAGGCCGGAGGCGATGTCGGTGAAGCGGGCGCCGCCGTCCACGCTGCGGACCACACCCTTGCCGGGGGCATCCAGCGCGTCGGCGGAAGCGGCGAACACCGTTCCGTCCGGGGCGAAGGCCACATCGTCGTAGTGCGCCGCGGGTTGGCCGACGGCGTCGCTGAACGACACGCCGCCGTCATGGCTGACCTTGAGCGTGTTCTGGCCGGCAACCACGATGTGATCGGGATCCCGAGGGTCGACAGCGACCCGCTCGACGTCCCCACTGAGCATCTGGACCGCACTCGCGCCGGAGTCCTTGCTCAGGTAGAGCCCGGAGGCATCGCCGATCCACAGCGAACCGCCGGCACGGGGATCGATGGCGACGGAGCGCACGCCCTGCAGCCCGGGGATCGAGCTCCGCTGCAGTGTCCGGCCGCCGTCCGTGCTGGTGAACAGACCGCTGGACAGGCCGTACACCCCGACGTAGAGGCGCGACGGGTCACGGGGGTCGACGGCTACGGAGCGGGTGGCGCCGTTGACGAAGACCGAGTTCAACGGCTGCCACGTGGCGCCGCCGTTGCTGGACCGCTCCAGTGCGATGCAGGAGTCGGGGCACAGGGCCATACGCGCCCTGATCAGTCCCCGCCCCGGCGCGACGGCCAGCGCGCCGATCGAGTTGCCCAGCGTCGCGGGCGAGCGGCCGCTCCACCCCCAGTTCTGGTAGCCGGCGGGAAGCGACTCGGTCAGCGCGGCCCGCGAACTGTAGCTGTCGACGGCTGTGCCCGCGACGAGCGCGTGATCCGCCACCACGAGGGCGTCGACCTCGGCGGCGGGCACCCCGATGCGCCGGTAGCGGACCGAGTCGTACGTGCTGAACGTTCCCGCGGGCCCCGTGACCACCTGCTCGTTCGGGCGGTCCGGGAAACTGCCGAGGTCCTCGTACAGGTCGAGCGCCGTCACGGCCTTCGGCCGCCGGGTCCAGGTGCGGCCGCGGTCGGAGCTGATCCACAGGTTCTTGCGTGCCGTGGTGGCGTCGATGGCCGGCTGGAGCGTCTCCACCTGGATCTCACCGTTCGCGGTCAGCGCGCTGAAGGCCACCCAGTCCGTGCCCCAGGGGCCCGAGAGCGTACGCCAAGTGCTGCCGTTGTCAGTGGAGATGACCGCGTTGCCGTCAGGGCTCTGATCGGCCACGACGACCCCGTCGCGAGCGGAGAGATGCTGCACGTACACGCCGGACGGAAGCGAGAGCTCGCGGGCCTTGTGCGGATGCGTCAGCGCGTCCGCGATCACGTACAGCGAAGTGGTCGTGCCGATGAACAGGCGGTCGCCGCTGAGCGCGAGCCGTTGCGCATCGCCCGGTGAACCGGGGAGCAGCGTCCAGTGCGTACCGTGGTCCAGGCTCTCCCAGACACCCGCCGTGCCCGCGGCGAAGAGCCGCCCGCCGGTGGGGGACACCACCACGTCGGTGATGTCCGTCGGGCTGCTGAGGACCGTGTGGAAGGTCTTGGCGCCGTCCTCGCTGCGCAGCACCGAGCCCAGACCGGTGCCCGGGGCGGTGGCCGCCACCCACACCACGTCGGCGTCACGGGGATCCGCCGCCAGACGGCGGCCACTGAAGTCGTGGGACCCCAGCCACCCCGGCGCGCCCCATGTGGCGCCCCGGTCGTCACTGCGGTAGACGCTGTTGCCCGCGTCCGGCAGCACATACAGCCGGGACGGTGCCGCCGGAGTGAACGCGAGGTGTCCACCGCTGGTGTCGGGACCCATGGACTGCCAGTGAGCTGTCACCGACGTCTCCGCGGTCCGCGCCACGCTCGGGTTCGCGCCGGCGGACAGCGCGGCGACCGCCAGGACCGTGCTGAAACTCGTGACGAGCAGGGCGCGTACGTGGGGTTTCGTAGTCATGAGAGCAGCGTTGACCAGTGCTTTGCCGGCTGTCACTGCCTGGTGCTGACCGAAACACGACACGACGCATCTTCGTCACGGCACCTCACGCCCGAGCCGTCGGGCCGCCGGATGCCCTACGGACTGCCGGCCCGGCATGCGGGCCCGCGCTTGGTCATCGATCCGGGGCAATCCCCGCGTCCGGCAGAAAGATGTCGAGTCACTCGATCCAACGGGCAGCGGCCTCGTAGGTGGTGGCCGGGCTGCTGCTGAACGCGATCGCCGCATCGGGCGCGTGCCGCCGGATCAGGTTGACCACCTGCTCGAGGAGTTCGACCTGATCGTCGGAGTGCCGCAGGCCACCACCGATCGTGACGCACTCCCACGGATGGGCTCGCGGCGCGGCCCCGACGACCGCTTCAACGTCGTCACGTCCGTCGATGCCGATGAGGCAGGTCGCGACGCCCACGCCGTGTTCGGCGAACGTGGTCAGTCCCGCCTCGATCGCCCGGGCCACGGGCTCGGGATCCCACGGCCCGGGCACCCGGTACGGATCAAGCCCGATGGCGAGGACGCGGGGTGATGCAGTGCTGTCCATGGCCGGACGATACGCGCCCAGCGACCGGCATTTCGTCCTCTGCGCCGACGGACTCCTCGACAGCCACGACCACTGCCCTCGGCTGCCGCGTCAACCGCGTCCCTGCTCGATGTCCAGATGGATCGGGCCCCGAAGAACGGGGCTGCGCCGGTACGGCGGCGGGTCGGCGACCAGCCCGGGGCTGTCGAGCCGGCGTACCAGTTCGGTGAGCGCGATCTGGGTTTCCCGCCGGGCGAGCGGTGCGCCGAAGCACAGATGGATGCCGCTGCCGAACCCCAGGTGCTGGTTGTCGCACCGATCCGGGTCGAAGCGGTCGGGATCGCGGAAGCGCTGCGGATCGCGGCTGCCCGAGGCCAACATGAGCATGATCTGCGAACCCTTGGGGACGACGGTGCCACCGACGGTGATATCGCTGTACGCTACCCGCCAGGGAATGATGTGCACGGGGGGCTCGTAGCGCAGCAGTTCCTCGACCAGGGGCACGACGAGGTCCGGGTCCTCGCGCAGTCGCTGCAGCACCTGCGGGTGGCGCAGGAGCGTCAGCATGCCATTGGTGATGAGGTTGACGGTGGTCTCATGGCCGGCGATGAGCAGCAGTTTGGCGGTGGCGACGACGTCGGCGTCGGTCATCCGGCCGTCGGGACCGTCGTCGTTGGCCAGTCGGCCCAGCAGACCGTCGCCCGGCCGGCCGTGCCGCTGCGCCACCAGCTCACCGAGGCGCTGACGCAGGTCCTTGCGGGCCTGTACGCCCTTGTCCAGTTTCTCCTTCGGATCGCTCCTGGGGTCGTAGTCGATCGAGTTCATGATGTCGTTCACCCAGCGATGGAATCTCGGCTCGTCCTCGCGGGGCACGCCGAGCAGGCGACACATCACGGTCACGGGGAACGGCAGGGCGACATCGTCGACGACATCGATCCGCTCCTTGTCCGCGACACCGTCGATCAGGCCGCCGACGGTGGTGATCAGGTCGCTTTCCATGCCGGTCACCAGCCCCGGGGTGTGCGGGGGGCCGAAGTGCCGCATCGCCAGACGCCGCAGGCGATCGTGCTCGGGCGGGTCCATCTTGATGAACGCCGGCGTGACCCCTTCCTCGGCCGCGGGCATGGGACGCGACAGATGGCGCACATCGGCACTCAGATGCGGGTCGTTCAGTACGGCGGTGATCTCGCGATAGGTACTGATGACATAGCTGCCGTCTTCCTGCCGAGCCACCGGCGTCTCGCGCAACCGCGCATACAGGGGGTACGGGTCGGCCCGGGCGGAGTAGTCGAAGATCCGTTGCAGCGTGCTGCGCGTACCGGTCGTGGTGGTCCGGTCCTCCCCTCGGCGATGCGGGTGGCCGACCGTGACACGACGTCCACGCGAGTCATGGCTCGTGACGATCACGGTGGCGCCCTGAGCGAGCAGGGTGCGGCTGGGGAAGCCGGCGGACACCGGCGTCATACAGGCCTGCTGGTCCGGTGTGGGGCAGCGGGGCGGGAAGGGCGCGGACGTCTCGATCAACCGGCGGTAGTGGTCCAGCCATGTGCCGTTGTTGAAGCTCACGGCAGCCGTGAGGCGGCCCCGGCAGCCGTATGCCGCGACGAATCGGTGGTCGGCCGTCGATCCCTGGGTGACGACCACCTCGTCGGCGAAGGCGGGCACGCCGACGGACTTGATGTTGACGCCGAACTGGATCGACCAGAACAGCGGGACGGACCGGTGGGGTCGCTGGTTCTCCCGGGCGCTGACCATGTTGTGCGCCGCGACCTCTGCCTGCTCCACGGCGTTGGTCCAGTGCTCCATCGACATGAGCCGGTACTCGTAGGCGGGGTTCGCACAACGCGCCACGTCTCCCGCGGCGAAGACGTCGTCGGTGACGCGGCCATCGACGTCGAGGGCGCGGCAGCAGGGGTCGCAGGTGATCCCCCGGACGTCCGCCGCCAGTTCCGATCCCCTCAGCCACTCGGTGTTGCGGATGCTCCCGAGCGCCACCACCGCCACATCGGCGCCGACCGTACTGCCGTCGTCGAAGTGAGCACGGCGAAACCGTCCCCGCGCGTCGCCCTCAAGACGGGTGACCCTGACACCGCAGCGCAGGTCGACGCCGTGAGCGCGCTGCATCACCGCCGCAACCTCACCGAGCGCGGCGCCCAGCGCCCCGACCAGCGGGGCCGGTGCCAGCTCGGCGACGGTCACGGGGATGTCCCGCTCGCGGCAGACGGAGGCGATCTCCGAGCCGGTGAATCCCGCGCCGATGACCAGAACGCGGGAAGGCCCGGCGGCGAGGGCTCGCTGCAGGCTCTCGGCATGCTCGCGGGTACGTACGACGAACACCCCGTCCAGGGCCGCCTCGCTCGCGACGAACCACGGCCGGGCCCGTACCCCGGTGGTGATCAGCACCCGGTCGAAGGGAACCTCGCGTCCGTCGGCGAGTCGTACGTGGTGCGTCGCGCGGTCCAGCCGGGCGGCGGGAACGCCCAGCAGCCATTCCGCATCGATGTCACGGCGGCGGGGCAAAGCGGTGCTCCCGGCCGGCACCCACCCAGTCAGCACCTGCTTGGACAGCGGAGGCCGGTCGTAGGGTTCGCCCAACTCGTCGCCGATCATGGTCAGCGATCCCGTGAAGCCCTCGTCACGCAGCGCCTCCGCGGCCCGCAGCCCCGCCAGCGACGCCCCTACGACGACGATGCGGCCATCGTCCTTGAGCGCCTGCAGACGGTCCGCACGGGTCATGACGGCGACGCCCCCTCCGGTGCGTGCCGAGCCTCCAGCCGGTCGACCAGGATCGCCTGGACCGGGCAGGCCGCCGCGGCGCGCAGCACCTGGTCGCGCTGGGCGTCGTCGGGATTCGGGTCGTACATGAGTGCTTCCTCACCGTGCATCCGGAACGCCTCCGGAGCCAGGAAGGCGCACTGGGCATACCCTTCGCACCGGGAAAGATCAACGACGATTCTCACCCCGACCTCCACAGTGAGCCGGAACTGCAGACCCTCCAGCAGACGCCACTGCGGCGCACGACGAGCGGGCACTCAGCCGCTGCCCGGCCCACGCCCGGGCACCGCGATGGGGGCGCGCCCGGACCGAGCACGCTCCCATCCAAGATCACCGTTGCACGGGGACCAGCCGGCCAGGGACGTATCCCCGGTGCCCCTGCATCTTTATTACGTAGGTGCCGCTCTTTTGGATTGCCGTTCCGGCGAAAACCATGCGGCACCCGTGGCCTGCTGGAACCAGGCCATGTCCAGGGTGAGGGGTGTTCACCGCACAGCCATGTTGATGGTAATGACCTTTACTGACAGTAAAGTTCCCGGCATGACTTCCACGTACGACGTCAAGCGCGAGCTCAGGAAGTGCTACTCGCCGAGGAACACCGACTGGGAGCTCGTCGACGTCCCCGAGCTCCGTTTCCTCGCCATTGACGGGCACGGCGACCCGAACACCGCCGTCGCCTACCGCCACGCGGTCGAGGCTCTCTACGCGGTCGCCTACACGGTCAAGTTCGCGAGCAAAGGCGACCTCGGCCAGGACTTCGTCGTGGGCCCACTCGAGGGACTGTGGTGGGCGGACGACATGGACGACTTCCTGGCCCGGCTCAAGGACACCTGGCACTGGAGACTGCTGATCAACGTCCCCGACTGGATCACCGGCGGTGCCATCGAAGACGCCAAGCACACCGCCCTGACCAAGAAGAACCTTCCGGCCATCCGGGACGTCCGGTCGGAGACGCTGCGCGAGGGCCTCAGCGCCCAGGTCCTCCACATCGGTCCTTACGACGACGAGACACCGATCCTGACCCGGCTGCACCGGGATTACCTCCCCGCGAAGAACTTGCGGGAGGCGGGGCTGCACCACGAGGTCTACCTCAGCGACCCACGCCGGACTGACCCCGCCAAGCTCCGGACGATTCTGCGGCAGCCAGTGGAGGCGCGATCGGGGTGAGGGACGTCTCGTAACCCGATGAATGCCGGCCAAGTGGCGCCGTGACCAGGCATTCTGGCGGGCGTGACGGTGTCCGGCCCCGAGTACGTGCCGACGGACTACGAGGCGGCGTGAGCGTCGAGGAGGCGAAGCAGCACCGCGGCCTCCGCGCGAAGCCGGGCGACTCGGTCGGCGTGAGCGGGCGCAGTCAATTGCGCTGCGGCTTCCAGTCGTTCGGTGGCCTCGGCCCGCACGATGGCCACCACCCTGCTTTCAGCCAGCTCATGCCGTGCTGCCTCGGTGGTGCCGACACCGAGCGGTGACTGCTCAAGGGCCAGGCCACGCAGCGCGGCTTCGTCGACGGGCACCGCTTCCGCGTTGTCCAGCGTGGCGAGCGTCGCGCGCAGCGCGCTCACCGCGGCCTTGTCGCGGGCGCGCATCGCTTCCGGCAGGGCTTGACGCATGTGCGCACGGAGGGACATGCCGAGACCCTACGGCCGTGCCTCGGGCCCCACAACGGGATATCGCTACAGCGGAGCTCGATCACGCGGATGAGGAGAGCTGCTCGCGAACCCACTCGGGATCAGGGTTGACGTGCGGCCGGCCCGCAACGAAGACAGTGGGCACGGTCTCATTGCCGTCGTTGGCTTCCCTCACCACAGCCGCTCCAGCCGGGTCGCGCCAGATGTCGACCCAATGCAACTGACGGGCTCTACGGCCCAACCGGATGCGCAGTCGCAGACAGTACGTGCAGCCCGGCCGCCAGAAGACGACCGGCCGGCCATCGGCCGCGCTGCGTCGTTGTGCCTCCAACGCACCGATCGACCTCGGGAAGATGAGGGGCGAATTCAGGCCGGCGAGGAGCACGAACACCACCAGGGTGCCTGCGGCCGCGCCAGTGCTCCCCTGGTGGGTCAGGGAACCAGCGACGACTGAACCGCAGAGCACAAGTGCCAGCGGCAGAATCCATACGCGCGTCATGGTCATGAAGGCTACCGATGACTCGACGCGCTTTGGAATGACGACAGTGACGCTCTTGCCTCCACTTGGCCCGGTTGCCAAGGGAATGGAGAAGACGACGAGCACGAGCGCCTGCTGCCGAACCCGGTGGCCCACGAGGGCGGCAGCCCGATGTCAGAGGTGCCTGCGATCGTCTCCTCATGGATGAGTGGGTTGAGCGGGTCGATGAGCAGGACCAGGCGTCTGCCGTCGTGCTGCGCGGTGAGGCCGTCCGCCTGGGCTTGCTGCACCGGGTCGCCGTAACGGTGTGCCGCGACCGAGACGGGCGGATCCTCGTGCATCGACGGTCCGAGCGACTGTCCCGCTTCCCGGGACATTACGAGGTCGGGGTCGGCGGGGCGGTCACCGCCGGCGAATCCTATGAGGAGGCCGCCATCCGGGAGTTGGCGGAGGAGCTCGGGGTTCGGGCATCCGTCCGCTTTGTGACCAAGTTCCTGAATCGGAGTGGCCTGAGCCCTCACTGGCTCGGTATCCATGAGGCGGTCATCCCGGTCGAGGTCAGCCCCGATCACAACGAGGTCGTGTGGCACGCCTGGCTGGCAGAGAGCGAACTGTTGCGCTTCATGGACCAGCAGTTGTTCACCCCGGACAGCGGTCGAGTCGTCGACCGGTATTTCACTGGTGTCCGGCCGGGACCGCCGACGACGGGACCGGCGCCGAGACGTCCGCTGTCCTGAGCGAGCCTCCACCTCGCAGTCGAAGCGGTGTGGGCTTGCGACAGGGGCGCCATGTGCCCAGCGCGGCCCGGGTGTTGAGCCCTGACCCGGAGAGCGACGGCCTAGCGCCGCTGTCCAGCTCGAACCCCGACCACCGCAAAGCGCTGGGACCCGGTCACCCGGAAGGCAGGCTGACCGTGAACTTTGCTCCGGGCGCATGCCCGGGGTCGTACGACACCTCGCCCCCGACGGCGCGGGCCAGGCGTCGTGCCAGCGGCAGCCCCAGGCCCGCGCCGTCGTGGCCGTCGTCGGCGTCTGCGCGTCTGCCTGGCTGGAACAGCTCGTCGACGAACGTCGGCGGTACGCCGGGGCCGTCGTCGACGACGTCGATCCGCACCGTGCCGGGGGCGCAGCGCACGGACACGGTCACCCGGGACCGGGCGTAGCGGGCGGCGTTGGCGAGCAGGGGGCTGAGGATGCGTTCGAGGAGTGCGGGCGCGACTGCTGCCTCGACCGTCGGGATTTCCCGGTCCACCACGGTCTTGACGAGATCCGGTGCGGCGAGGTGCTGGACCAGCCGGTTCAGGACGGGTACGACGTCAGTGGTTCCCAGGGTCGTCGCCGGGTTCAGCGCGTTCTCGCGGGCGTCGTTCAGGAGGGTGTCGCAGATGGTGCGCATGGACTGCGCAGCCTCGGCGATCGTCTCCTGGATGGCGCGGGTCTCGGCGTCCGTGCGGGGACGGGCCCGCCACCAGTCCAGCTCCATGATGATCCGGGTGAGCGGGGTGCGCAGTTCGTGGGACAGCTCTCCTGTCAGCTGCTGCTCATGGCGCAGCACGGTGCGTATGCGGTCCAGGAGCTGGTCCAGCGAGGCTCCGAGCCGGGCGAGCTCGGCCGGGTGGTCCGCCGTGCCGAAGCGCTCGTCGGAGCCTACGGCGCTCCAGTGCATCGCCCGGTCGGTCATCGTCCGCACCGGGCGCAGCGCCCGGCCGACGGACAGGCGGGTGAGAAGGTAGGTGCAGCCCAGCATCACGGTGTCGAGGATCAGCGATCCCAGGAGCAGGGTGTCGGCTGAGCTGCGGTAGGGAGCGAGATCCAGTGCGGTCACGACGGTGGCGGCGGCGTGGCGGCCGGGAACGGGGTGCGAGCACAGCCTGACGAGTGGGTGGCCGTGCGGCCGGACGGTCGTACACAGGTGTCTGTGCTGCTCGCCCAGCCGGTCGGCGGCCCGGGTCAGCGGCCCGCCGGCCGTGACGGACGGCGGCTTCTCCAGCAGACGGGTGCCGGCGTAGATCCACACGTTCGAGTCGAGGAGACGGTCGTTGACGGTGTCCAGGACGCGTACCCGGGCGCCGTGGGTGTCGACGGTCGTGGCCACCGCCGCCGCTCGGTTGCGCAGTTCGTCGTCCGCCTGATGTTGCAGGTGCCGGTCCATGACGGCGTTGAACACCACGGTCAGGATCGTCATCAGCAGGGCGGCCGTGGTGAGCGCGATGAGCGAGAGCCGGACGCGCAGCGTGCGCGGGGCGGGGATGCGCAGGCGGCGCAGGGCGCGGTTCATGACAGCCGGTGTCCGATCCCGCGCGCCGTGCCGAGGGTGAGGGTGCTGCCGGCCTCGCGCAGTTTGCGGCGCAGTCGGCTCAGGTACTGGTCGAGGGTGTTGTCGCTGACCTGCGCGCCCTCGGGCCAGCCGGCCCGCACGAGGTCGCGGCGGCGCACGAGGGTCCCGTTGGCGGCGGCGAGTGTGGCCAGCAGCCGGAACTCCGTGGGGGTCAGGGCGACGTGGGCGCCGCCCGTGGTCATGCTGTGGGTCACCGCGTCCAGGGACAGATCCCCGGGCGTGGCCACGGTCGTCGCGGCGGTCCGTCTGAGGACGGCTCTCAGCCTGGCCGCGAGTTCTGCGATGTGGAAGGGCTTGGGAAGGTAGTCGTCGCCACCGGCGGAGAAACCGGCCAGGCGGTCGGTGAGCTGATGCCGGGCGGTGAGGAAGAGCACGGGGGCGAGGAAGCCGTTGGCGCGCATCGCCTGGCACACGTCCCGTCCATCCGCGTCGGGCAGGCCGACGTCCAGGACGGCCGCTGTGATGTCGGCGGTGGCCAGCCGCAGGGCGGTGGCGCCGTCGGCGGCCAGGACCGGTTCGAAGTCCTCGTCGTACAGGGCCCGGCGCAGCACGTCCCGCAGGGCGTGATCGTCCTCTACGACAAGAATTCTGGGGCGCATGGTTCTCCGGCGGCCTTGCGGCCGGGGTTGCGGGTACGGGTGGGCGAGGCGGCGACCTCCGGCGGCGGACAGCCCGCGGGCCTGCGCCGCCGCCGGCGTTCATGACTACAGAGAAGTAGACGGTCTACTCAACTGTAGACGAACGGCCGTCGTGCGGGGTTCCCGCGTCAGGGCCGGCGCGCGTGGGCCGGCCGTGCGCCCCAGCAGCCGGGAGACCGGGGCGGCGTACGCGTGGCGAGCTGGAAGGCGATGTCCTGGTGGGCGCCGTGAGCAGTCGACGGGCCGCTGACCGTACGACGGCTGCTGGAGCGTCGGCCGGGCGACCTGGCCTGCACCCGGTCTCTGTCCGCAGCGCACCGCACCGTGAAGACGCAGCGCAACGCACCGTGAAGACAGAGCGCACGCACAGCAGGTCCGGTGCCGGCATCCATGGATGCCGGCACCGGACCTGTGCTTCGAGAACGGCCGGCAGCGACGCCGACGGGACGGGGCCTCGTTCCGGACGGCCGTCCGGGCCGGCTACGACCCGGAACGGATCTGGTGCGTCACGCCACGGCATGTCGCGCATGGACGGCCGACCGTGGGTCAAGACGCGACCGTGGGTCGAGGCCCGACGGGCGGTCGAGGCCCGGTCGGCGGTCGACGCCCGACCGGCGCCCGCCTGTCACCCTCGGGCGGACCAGTTGCCCGCCCCGCTCGGGCCGCCCGTGCCCGAGGTGCCCGTGTCCCCGGAGGCGCCGGGAATCTGCTCGGGTGCACGACCTGGCAGCCCGTGGGCCGACCCGGTGGCCGGGCGTGCGGGACTGCCTACTCCGGCGAGCTTCTCCACCTCGAACGCCAAGGCCTCGCGGGCGGTCTTGAGTTGCGTCTCGACGGACTGGATGGCATCGAGGAACGCGCGGGCCCAGGCCAGACGACGCTCCAGTTCCTCGAACTCGGCGGTGTAGTGGGTGCCGGAGCGGGCGCGGTACTCCAGTACGGCCCGCTCGGCCTCCGCCTGTGCCTGGCGCTGCGCCTCGCGCAGCACGTTGTGGTACTGCCGACGGGCCTGGTCGGCGACCTGCCGGGCGTACTCGCGGGCCTGGGCGATCAACGAGTCCGCCTGCTGCTGGGCGCGCGAGAGCAGGTTGACGGCTTCGACGGTCGGCTGGCGCGGGGACACCGCCTTGCCGGGGTGACCGGTCTGGCCGTCCGCCCGCTCACCCCGCTCGCGGTAGAAGTTGCGCAGTCGTTCGTTCTCGGCCCACAGCCCGGTCAGGTCCTGGTGGAGAGCCGTCATCTCGTCCGCGACCCGCAACATGAAGCGCCCGACCTCGTCCTCGTCGAGGCCGCGGCGGCCGATCGGGGTACGCGTGAACCGCTTGGTGCGGATCTGCTCGGGCGTCATCCGGTACTGGGTCTGGTGGTAGGGCGTGTTCATGACTCGATGTCCTCCCCCTGAGGCGCGACGCCGTACTGCTCGCCGCCCAGGCCGGTGAACGACTCGAAGCGGATGCGTTCGAGCGGGGTGCCGGTCTGCGCGAGGCGCCGCACCGAGTCGCGCACCATGTGGTCCGAGCCGCACACGTACACCTCGTGGTCGGTGAAGCGGCCGAGGCGCAGCGCCACCTCCACCGCGGTGCCGCTCTCCTGGGACCGCAGGGAGACTTCGGAGACGGCCGGGATGATGTTCAGCCAGCGGTGGTGGGTCTTGGCGAGGGTCTCCAACGCCGGCCAGTCGTACAGGTCGTGGTCCGTGTGTGCGCCGACGACGAGTGTCACCCGGCGTTCCGGCCGTCCGTCCCGCTGCCCGGCGAGCTGCTCGGCCAGGGCCTTCAGCGGCGCGAGCCCGGTGCCGCCCGCCAGCAGCAGCAGCGGCCGGTCGCCGTCCGGGGCCAGCGTCAGCCGGTTGCCGACCGGGGCGCCGAATTTCAGCACGTCCCCGAGCTGGACGCCGTTCACCAGCGCCGAGGAGACGGGGCCGCCCGGCACCATGCGGACGTGCAGTTCGATCGTGCCGTCCGAGCGGGGGGCGTTGGCCGGGCTGTAGTAGCGCCACATCCCGGGACGCAGGTGGCTCTCGACCGCCACGCTCTGGCCGGGCAGGTAGTCGAGGCGGTAGTTGGGCTTCACGGTGATCACAGCCACGTCCAGCGTGCGCCGTTCGAGGCCGATCACCTCCGCGTCCCACCAGGGCGGGCTGCTGTTGGTGGCGTCCTCGGCGGCCTGGCGCATGACCTTGGCCACGAGCTCGTACGCCGCCTGCCAGTCGGCGGCCAGCTGCTCCGTCCACTGCGGGCCGAGGAAGTGCGCCAGCGTCCCCAGCAGTGCGGACCCCACCGCCGGATAGTGGTCGGCCTGGACGCCGAACTTGCGGTGGTCGCGGCCGAGTTGCTCCAGAAAGGGGACCAGCTGATCCACCTGGTCGACGCGGGACACGATGGTGCCCAGCGCCCCGAAAAGCTTGTCCCGCTGCCCTGCCATGCCGATCGGGAACATGTCCCGGGTCTCGGGATGGGTGAAGAACAGCGTCGAGTAGAAGAACAGCGGTACTTGGTCGCCGTAACCGGCCACCACGTTCCAGCTCTCCTGCAAACGGCGAGCGTCAACCACAATGTCAGGCTTTCCGCACCAGTTCGCCGGAGGGCTGCCGGACGATCTGCTCCTTGACCGCTGTGAGCACCCCGGCCACATGCATCAGCACGTCCACTCCGACGCGGTTCTCCCACAGCACGCCGAGCAGGACATGGCGCACCCGCTCGTAGTGGTCCCCGGTGATGTCCAGTCTCTGGTGCGCTTCGGCCAGCTCTCGCCCGGCGTAGTTGTCCGGCCCGCCGAGGACCTTGGTCAGCATCAGCACCATGTGACGCTTGAGCGCGGGCAGATCGGTGCCGTCGAAGTACGGGGACAGCTGCTCGTCCCGCAACGCGTGGAGGTAGAGGTCGTCGACGACCTTCTTGACAGCCTGGGCACCGCCGATCTGCTGGTAGAACGCCGGGGTCTCCGGATCGTCGCCGGGCATCTCCTTCGCGTGCGTCTCGGCAGCGTCATCGAGCGTCATGTCTGTCACTTGCGCCTTTCTCATCTGTGGTCTCAGATGGCGGCACGCAGAGGTGCCTCATGTATCGGGTCTTGCGCGCCCCCGTTCCCCGTTCGGCGGTTCCTGGCCCGGCCGGGATCGCCGGCCGCCGGCCTCACGCACCGCCGCGTCCGCCACCGCCGGCGATGTCGCCCAGGACCTCACCCGGCCTGCACATCACGTGTGTTGCCCCTCGGTGTGCCGGGCGAGTGCGCACACGGCGGCAGGGCCGTGATGCCGGTCGGCCGGAAGCGGACGCCCGTGATCCTGTCGTACGTTGACAGTGAGTCGCAAGCCTGTCACTGGGATCGCCCAGCCGAGCGGTGGCGTGATCCAATCGGTACCGGCGACGCCGCCCTCGCTCGCACAAGTCCCTTGCCAGCAGCTCAGATTGGGGATCGGGTCGGGAGGGGAGCCGGACCACCGACGGCGATCTTGGCGTGATCACCACGGATCGTGTGGCATAGAACACAAGAAGTGAAAAAGGCCGCTCTCGGGTCACCGCGGGCGGTATTGGTTCGCGGTCGGCGGCCGTCGGCGCGCGACCGCCGAGAGGGCCGTTTTCCGGCTGTTCGGTGGGAGCCGGTGTGTCGCGGACCGCGTCGGTGCCCCGGCGCAGCAGGCGCGACGTCGAGCGCCCCGTCGGGTTGAGACCGACCGGCGGCGGCCGCGGGATGCCCCGGCGTGGCGGAAGGTGGTGCACCGGGAGCGCGCCGGGTGGCGCCGAGCGGGGTGATCAGGCGTTGGTGGGCGTCATCGCCGGGCGCGCTGCGTCGTCTTCCGTGGCTCTTGCGGGGCCGGTCCGGGAAGTGCGCTCGATGGCCTGACCCCAGTAGGTCCCGGCGATCATGAGCAGGGCGCCGAGGACGGCCCACGGGGTGAGCCGCTCGCCGCCGAGACCGATCCCGACGGCGACGGCCCAGATCGGTTCGGTGCCCAGGAGCAGGCTGGCCCGGCTGGCGGAGGTGCCCTGCACGGCCCAGGTCTGGGCCACGAAGGCGAATACGCTGCAGAACAGGCCGAGATAGATCAGCTGGGTCCAAGTGGTGCCGCTGCTGTGGGCCAGGTCGGTCAGGTGGGTGGTGGCGGGGACCAGGAACAGCGCCGAGCCGACGGCGGTTTGCGCGGTGGTCAGGCGCAGCGGGTCCAGGGAGCGGTGTGCGGTGAGCCGTCCGACGAGGGCGACGTGCCCGGCGCGCACGACTGCGGCGGCGAGCACCAGCATGTCTCCGAGCCGTGGCGCGTGCAGCCCGGTGCTGGAGGTGAGCAGCCCGACGGCCAGCACGCAGATGCCGGCGGCGAGGAAGAACGTCCACGGCAGCCTGCGGCCGCCGGTGCGGTCCAGCAGCGGCGTCAGCACGATGGTCAGGCTGATGATCAACCCGGCGTTGGCGGCGCTGGTATGCGCCACGCCGTAGGTCTCCAGCACGAGCACGGACGCCTGGGTCACGCCCAGCAGCGACCCGGCACGGACCTCTTCGCGCGTCCAGCGGCGCGTCCGGCGCCGCTTCCCCGCCCTCACCCGGGACTACGATCTCGTGCTCGCTCACCGCCTCGACCACAGTCCGCCCTGGCCGCGCACGGTCATCTGCACCACGTTGCTGCACGAGCCTCTCGACGTCGCCGTGCCGGCCCGCCACCCACTCGCCGCCAAACCGCTCCTTACCCCCCGGGACGTGGCGGATCAGCCTTGGATCACGGTGCACGACGGCTTCCCGTTGATGGCCACCATCGAGGCCATAGCCAGTGTGGCCAACCGCCGGCTCGACATCGTCCACCGCATCAACGAATTCGCGGTGGTCGCCGAGGCCGTGGCCGCGGGCGGCGGCGTCGCGCTGATGCCCCGCTGGACTTCCCGAGCCCATCCCGGCGTGGTCCTCAGGCCCCTGAGCGGAGTGCACGCCCGACGCCACATCGACGTTCTCCACCGACCCGAGCGGACGGCCCGAAAGGCCGTCCGCACGGTCCTCGCCGAGTTGCAGCGCGCTGCGGAAGCGATCCGGCAACGAGACGCCTGAGCCCCGGGAGCCGGCGGCCACGCTGTGCACGGCGAGGCCCACCCGAGGGCCGCCCGCACGAACACCTCGTGCACGTCCAAGGCTGCCTGGGCTGCCCGGCGTTCACGCGTCAGTCGCTCAGGTGGGTCACCACCGACCGCATCGCGTGGCGCAGGGCCGGGCGCACCTCCTCAGGCGCGTCGAGGGTCTCGAAGCCGTGATGGCCATGGGGGACGTCGACCAGCTCCAGGTGCGCCCCGCTGCTCCGGGCCGCGACAACGAACGCCTCCACGGTGGCGGCGATCTCGGGAGTCTCCCGCCCCGCACGGAGCAGGACGATCGGCAGGCGGCCCGCGTGCGCGACGGCCCGGACCGGGTGGAACCGGCTGCCGGTGAGTCCCCAGCCGGGCAGCGGTGCCAGGACCGGGTAGGACGCGGCCAGGCAGCGCAGCCAGGCCGGGGGCTCGGTCAGCCAGTCCGCAGTGAGCAGGCCGCCACCGGAGAAGAACCACAGGGCGACGCGATCGGCGTCCACCCGGGGATCGGCCCGCACCAGGTCCACCGCGGCGGCGACGTCCGCGGCGGCGCGCGTGTAGTCGGCGACGTCGTGCAGCCGATGGTCGAGGGTCGCGCCGACCATGCCCTCGGCGGCCGCCAGCCGGGCGTGCCCCACCAGGGTCGGCCAGTCGCGTGGGGTCGGTCGGGCCCCGGCGGGCACCGGACCGCCGTGCACGAAGACCACGGCCGGTCGCGGGCCCTCGGCGTCGGGGATGTACAGGTCCACATGTCCCTTGCGGTCCCGGGGCGGTTCGGGCACGTCCAGCGGGAACGGGCGCAGATGGGCGGGCGGCCCGTCGGCGCCGGCCGGTCGCAGGCGGCGCCCCTCGCCGGCCGCGGCCCGCAGCAGGACGTCTGCCAGCGCGCCGGGGCAGGACAGCATCGGCCAGTGGCCGGTGGGCAGTTCGAAGAAGGTGACCTGGGGGTCGGTCAGGGCGGCCATCGCGGGGTCGCCGAAGTCGACGAGCCGCTGCACCAGGTCGATGCTTGCGCCGTTGCGGGTGCACAGCACCCCGGTGGTGGGCACCGAGGAAACCGCTCCCGTCAGCCGCAGCGGCTGGAGCAGGGTGCCCAGCGGCTGCGGCACGGCAAGAGCGGCGAGCCGGTCCAGCGCCGCCCCGCAGACGCCGTCCGTACTGCCCCAGCGCTCCCACCCGTCACGGGCGGGCGGCGCCAACGCACCCTTGTCCTCACCCCGTTGGACCTGATCGGCCAGCTGCGCGCGCAGGCCCTGGTCCGGTACGGCGGCCAGGGCCGGGACACCGGGGTGCGGCAGGCCGCAGTCGAGACACACGATGCGGGAGATGCGCTGGGGGCGCCGGTCGGCGGCGGCGAGCACCGGATGGATGCCGTAGTCGTGACCGACGAGCACGATCTCCCGGCCGGCCGCCGCGCCCACCGTGTCGATCACCGCGATCACGTCCGCGATGTGCGTCTCCAGATCGACGTCGGCTGATGCGGCAGGGCGGTCCGGGTCGACGCCGGTGAGCGGGACCGCGTGCACCTCGCTGCCCGTCGCGGCCAGTCGGGCGGCCGTCTCCTGCCACACCTGGGCGCCGGTGAACACGCCCGCCACCAGGATGAATACGGTCATGGCCCCTCCTCGGGTCCGTCGTACGACGTCGCGCCGGTCGCGTACGCCCTGATGCGCGGGCCGTGGCGTACGCCGGACCCGCGCGCGCCGGTACCGTAGGAACTCCCCCCAAGGGAGGTTCAACTGTCGTCCCACGAGGTTCTGTGGAGCATCGGCGAGCTCGCCGAGCGTGCGGGTGCCACCGTGAAAACCGTTCGCTTCTATTCCGACCGGGGCCTGTTGCCCGAGGCCTCCCGCAGCGGCGGCGGGCACCGCCGGTACGGCCCCGAGGCGCTGGAGCGGCTGCGGCTGATCCGCTCGCTGCGCGCCCTGGAGCTGCCGCTGCCCGAGGTGCGCCGGATCCTTGAGGACGAGGCAGGAGCGGGCCGTGTGCTGGAGGACGCCGTCGCGGGCCGGTTGCGCGAGCTGGGCAGTGAGCTGAGGGCGTTGCGCTGGCGGGAGGCGGCGTTGGGGCTGGTGCGGGAGTGCCCGCCCGCGGAGCGGGCGGACCGACTGCGACTGATCGGCGCGGTGAGCGTCCCGCCGAGCACCGCGCCCCTGGCCCGGTTCTGGCGTGCCTGGCTGCCGCCGCGGATGCCTGCCCGTGTGATGTCGGCGTTCCTGGAGGCGGCCGTTCCCCAGCCGCCCGACGAGCCCGCCCCGGCGCAGGTACTGGCCTTCGCCCGGCTGCACGCGATGACGACGGCTCCCTGCCCGGCCGGCCGGCAGCCCCAGCCGGAGGTGCACCGGGTGGCCGGGGTCCGCGGGGCGGCCGTGCTGTACGAGGGCCTCGCCGAGGCGTACGAGCTCGCGGGCCCGCGACTGCGCCGGGCGCACGAGCCGCACTCCGGGGAGGCGCTGGACGCCTATGTGGCGGCCTACGCGAGCGCCTACGGCAGCCCGGACACTCCGGAGTTCCGCCGGCTGCTGGCCGCGCGGCTCGCGGCCGAAGCGCGTCTGGACCGGTACTGGGAACTGACGTCCGTGGTGCGCACGCCGCCGGACGGCCGGCCGGAGCCGACCCCGGGCTCCGCGGACGACTGGCTGCGCGCGGCACTGACCGATCAAGTCGAGAGGATCTTCGGGGCGGACCCGGGCTGACGATGCCGTGCGCGAGGTGCGGCGGGCCTGGCTGGTCCGCCTTGTCAACGTCCGGGAATGTACGGCCCGTTGATCCTGTGGCCCCGCTCTGCACCTGCCTCATCGCTGTCCATGACGGCACCGTTCACCTGCCTGTCCGACGCCGCTCACGAGCCGCCGAACTGATCGCCCACACCCGCTGCGGAAACGCGTCGCAACCCGAGGCGGGCCGGGAGGAGGCGGACCACCGCGGCGAGTTCCTGGGCGGGGGGACGGCGGGACACCATGAAGAGGGTGAGGCGGCCGGGCATGGGCGCGGGGGACAGCCGGTCGTCCTCCTGCGCGTAGGCGCGCCCGAGCCCGCGGGGCAACACGGCCGGGCACTTCATGCGGCGGGCCATGCGTACGGCGGTCTCGGCGGTGGCCGCCGTGCGGGGCCGGGCGCCGAGTTCGCACAGCCGCTCGTGCAGGGCTTCGGTGGACATGTCGTAGGTGTAGGCGACGACGTCGAGGCCGGCGAAGGGATGCCGGCCCTTGCTGACCGATACCCCGGCGGGTGTCAGGGCGGCCAGTCGGTCGCTGCCGACGGGGACCGCACTCACGGTGGCGGGAAGGCGCATCTGGTTCGCGACGGCGACAAAGGCCGCGTCGAGCGATCCTTCGCCGACCGATGCCGTGAGCCGGTCGCCGTGGTCCACGACCTGATGGACGGTGGCGCCGTCCACCAACTCGTCCAAGGCCGGAAACAGCCATGGCGCGAGGCTGCTGAACGTGCCGACGGTGAACGTGCGTGCGTGCGCCGCGGCCCGGGCCCGGTCGAAGATCTCGCCGAGGTGGTTGAGCACGTGCGCCGCTTCGGCGCACAGCGCGCGACCGGCCGGCGTGGGCCGCGCCCCCGTGGTGTCGCGGTCGAAGAGCCGCTCGCCGACGCGGCGTTCGAGTGCGGCCAGGCGATTGCTCACGGCCGGCTGGCTGATGAGCAGTTCGCGTCCGGCCGCACCGAGCGAGCCGTGGCGTGCGACGGCTTCGACCAACCGGAGGTCCTGGACGGAGGGGAATGAGGTCATAAGCCTAGGTTATGAAGGGCCACGCCGATTCTCCGGCTACCGGGGGGCGCCGGTTCAGCTGATGATCGTCCGGTGAACACCGGACGTGACATCGCCGCCATACTGGGATCGACCTTCGTGACCTGGATGGGTCAGCGCACAACAGCGGTTGCTCTGCCGCTGGTTGCGCTGGCCGGCACGGGATCGGCCTGGTCGACGGGGCTGGTCGGGGGAGCGGTCGGACTGCCGATGCTCACGTCGGCGTGGTGGGGGCGACGCTTACGGCAGCACCTGACCACGGGCCGGTCCCTGGCCTGCGTGCTCGTGGTCCAGATCGCCGGGCTGCTCGTGGTGCCCATCGGTGCGGTCCTCGGCAGCGTCAGCGCGCTCCACCTCATCGCCGCCGGCCTCGTCACGGGGTGCTCGACCGCGCTGAGCGGACCGGGACAACGCGCGCTGCTGTCGGACGTCTGCGACGGCCTCGGTCCCGCAACGGCGACGAAGATGCTGGCCTGGCAGGACTTCGCGCACCGGGTCACGATGGTCCTCGCGCCGCCCGCGGCGGGCTGGGCCGTCGGCGTCGGGGGTCCGCTGCCGCTGCTGTGGGCCGAGGCGGTCGGCGTCGCCGTCGCCGCGGCCCTGCTGTTGAGCGTTCGCGGCACCGCGACCGCCGCGGTCGCCGCCCGGCCGGTCAGCGCCCCCGCCCTGCGCCACGTGCTGGCCCGGCACCGGGACATCAGGCGCGCGGTGACCATGTCGGGAGTCGGCGGACTGTCATGGTTCGCCTTCACCCTCGGCCTCGCGATCCTGGGCGTCCGGACCGGACAACCCGGAGTCCTGATCGCGGCCGGCATGACGGGCTACGGTCTGGGTTCGCTCGCCGGAGCGCTCCTCGCGCCCCTCCTCGTGCCGCGGCTGCCGGAACTCGCGACGATCGCGACCGGCTGGGTCGTGCTGGGCCTGATGTTCACCGCCTTGCCGACGGTGACGTCGTCGACGGTGTCCGTCGCGTGTGTGGCGTCGGTGGGCGGCTTCTCCATGCCCCTGGGCCTCGGCGCCCTCAACCGGCTCATCACCGCACACACCAGCGGGGCGCAACGGCGGGCCGCCTTCGCCGCGGAAAGCCTCGTGCACGACGGAGCAGTCTCGATCGGCCTGCTCCTGGGCGGCGCTCTCATCGGTCTCGTCGGGGCCGGTCCGACCCTCATCGGGGCCGGCATCCTGCAGATCGTCACCGCCGTGATCACCGGACCGTGGCCGAACAGGCCAGGAGGCCGGCGCCCGCCGCGCGACGCAACGTCGGACGACCTCATGACGCCCGCCCGGACGGGTACGGCGGAGTCCGCTCCCGGTCCGGGGCCGAACAGAAGCGACACAGCACCTGCGGCAGTTTCGCGGCCGTGTGACAACGCCTGGCGCTCCGGCCACCCCGCCGGCGTCCTCGAAAGGAAGAACAACAAGTGACCCCCACTGCGCAGACCGCGTCACAAGACCGACCGCATCCCCGGCAACTGATCGGCGCGGCCGTACCGGTGCGCATCGCCCGCCCCTCCCGCGACCTCGCCGCCGCCGAGCGGTTCTACGTCGAAGGGCTGGGACTGCGAGTGCTCTGGCGCGCCACCGCCGGCGCTCCGGGCGAACACGACCTGCTCATGGTCGGCCCGCCCGGCGCCGCCTGGCACTTCGAGTTCACCCGCGACCCCCACAGGCCACTGGAACCCACCCCCACCGTGGACGACCTGTTCGTCCTCTACCTGGGCGCCCCCGTCGGCGAGGACCTCGTGGACCGCCTGGTCGCCGTCGGCGGCGCCCGGGTCGCCGCGCACAACCCCTATTGGGACGAGCACGGCGTGACCGTCGAGGACCCCGACGGCTACCGCCTGGTTCTGTGCTCGCGCACCTGGACCAGCTGACCGCGCCGGACCGTCCCGGCGACGGCTCTGAAGGGTCGCCCACCGCCGACAGGCGGGACGCCCCGGTGCCGCCGATTTCCCGATCCACCCTTCCCGATCAACCCGAGCAACCCTTCATCCAAGGAGAACGACCGTGTCTGTGACCACCCCCTCCGCCGTGCTGGTACGCGCCGCCGACGCCCAGACCCTCGCCGACGGCCCCACGAGCCTGATCACCCTGCTGGCCGACGCCGACGCCACCGGAGGCGCACTGACCGCGAACCGCGCCACGCTCCAGGCCGGCTCGCCCGGGACGCCCGCACACCTCCACACCCGCGCCAGCGAACTGCTGTTCGTTCTCGGCGGCGAGCTGCGGGCCCTGGCCGGGGAACAGGTGCACGCCCTTGAGCCAGGGGACTTCCTCCTGCTCCCGCCGCGGTTGCCGCATGCCTTCGCGCCCGCCCCGGGCCGGGATGCCGACGTCCTGGTGGTCTTCTCCCCGGGGCTGGCCCGGTTCGACTACTACCGGCTGCTGGAGCGCGTCGCCAGGGGCGAGGCCACCGTGCAGGACATCCGTGAATCCTCCGAGCGCTACGACAACCACTACGTCGACAGCTCTGTTTGGCGTGAAGCCCTGCAGGAACGCTGACGGACGGTCATCACCCGCGACCGCCGATTCCCGCCGCTGGAGGGCCGGTCGGGCCACGGGGGAGAACCCGTGGCCCGTCCCTGTCCTGCTGAACCGCCGAGCGAGGCCGTCAGGTACACCGCTTGGTGCGGGTCGTGCAGCGGAGCCGGGCTCGTGGTCGCTCCCGGCCGGCGCGGTGGAGGGGTGATCACGACCGGCGGCTCTGCGGTCCCGGGTCGGCCAACGTCCGGCGGTGCAGCGGGAGTTGACGCGCGTTGAATGACCTGCTTCACTCACCAGTGGCTGATCCACTGAGCCAATGCGCTGCTTGATCGGCGGAGGTTGTGGAGGCGGTCCGTGCTTGCCGAAGGGTTGCTCGATCGATGCGGGGCGGCCGCCTGCGCGTGCGCGTGCTCGACGGTGGCGGCCGAGGGCCACGGCGGAGGGGAGCAGGAGAGGTCCCGTCGCGTGGCGAGCGATACATCCGAACGTCCAGTCCAGTTGTCATGAGCGCATCACTCAAGGGTGTCCCTGCCGATCGACCGGCGGGAGGCCAGGTGCACGACCACGTCGCGCAAGACCGTCAGGTCGACCAGCCCTGCGGCGCGGGCCGTGCTCCACGAGGGTGCGTCCGAGACCGACACAGAAGGAGCATGGTGAGCAGAGCACTGAAGAGACGCGGGGCGCTGATCGGCATGATGCTGTGCGTCGTCGCCGGCACCGCCCAGCCGGCGCTGGCCGCGACGGCACCGGACGCGAACGGCCGGGCCACGGCGACTCGGCCGTCCCCGATTCACCAGGCCGAGCAGAGCATGGCGCGGACACTGGCCTCCTCGCTTCGCGATCCGCAGTGGAAGGCGCAGGTGCGCGCGGCCGCGCTCGGCACGGGAGAAGTGGACCTGCAGGAGCTGGCCGCCAGGGCCGACGACCCGGCCGGGCGAGACCTGCACGCCTCGGTCGCCGCCGTGAACCGGCGCATAGTGAACCTGAAGGGGCTGCCCACGGCCACCGGGTCGCTGCTGCGCGTGCGCCTGGGGGCACCTGCCATGCGCGCGCGGCTGACCGCCGACGCCACTCCGTGGGTCGCGGTCGCGGCCTCCGACGACCATGCCGAGTCCCTCACGGCATACGACAGCCGGGGGCGCGCCCACGCCGTGGACACCTCTCGGGTGCCCGATCGTCCCCTCTACATCCTGGACATCGATGTGTCCAAGGCCCACCGGGCCGGCCTCGCGCTTCTGCACAAGGCGCTCACCGACAAGGGCCTCGACTCCTCCGCGGCCAAGTCCCCGAACGCCGCTGCGGCGCAGGGCTGGTGGGCCACCAAGGTCACGTCGGTCGAGGTGAGCGACGACCAGGAGCCCTGGTTCAAGGGCGCGGCCGAGATGTTCTCCCTGGTGACCGGCTTCGGGCTGGACGGCAAGGCCCGCGTCGACTCCGTCGACATGCCGTACCTGCAGTACGACAACACCGTCTACTACCCGAACCAGATCCTGGTCAACTGGTCCAACTACAAGTACAACCTCGCCGATGTCGTCATGATGGAGGACGACGACGGCACCAACTACAAGGCACTGGCCCAGGCGCTCACCACGGCCCTGCTCACGGTCACCGACCAGGGGACCTACATTCCGCTGGTGAATGCGGTCCTGAGCGCGATGCCGGACTCCTGGTTCACCGACGACCCCGACTATGTGGAGTCCTGGTACACGCTGTCGCAGAACTCCTCGGGCCGGCTCAACGGTGCGTCGGGCAACGGCTGGATGACCGTCGAGCCCTACTTCGTCGAGCAGTTCTGACCGTCGTACGGAACAGGGCCTCGCCCGGGGCAGCGCCAGTGCGCCCGGCGGGACGGCGGGCACCCCTGAGGGGATGTGACCAGTGCCCGTCCCCCGCCGGGCGTCGCGCCGGGCGGGTGCCGCCGGCAGGCCGGCTGCCGGGCGGCGAGGCCATGGCGTGACGTCGGGTCGTGCCGTCCCGAGGCCATGGTGCCCGCCGTCATCGCGTCACCACGCGCCCGCATCCGGTTGCAGCGGCCGCCGAGCCTCACCGGCGCCGTGCGGCGGTTGCGCTGGCTCGACATCAGCAATCTCGCCGCCTGCCACCGCAATGGTTCAAGCCTCACCTCGGCGGTCGGTGGGCCGATGGCGCCTCTGCCAGGCAGAGTTGCCCGCCCGCGCTGCAAGGTCCGGCCTGGCGCGAACAGGCGCCGGCTGTTGCGGTCGACTCTCTGCCTCTGACACTTTCGGCTCTTGAACACGTCCTGCGGACTTTCGCGGTGACTGCTCACATTGCTCAAAGTCTGCCAGGCGTACGAGACGGAGTCGATCCATGGCCAAGCGGATGAAGCGCGTCATCATGAGTGCAGGTGCCCTCGCGGTCTCGAGTCTCTCGCTGTCCTTGACGGGGCCGGCCGCTGCTGCGCCCCAGGCTTCGGTGCCGGCGCCTCCATGCGTTGCCATGTACGAGAGTTGGCGGTACGTCAATGCCTCCAATGGCTGCTCTGACACCGTGAGCGTGATGACCGTGTACCAGGACGGCGCGGTCAGCCTGTGCTACACGCTCGCTCCCGGTGCGGTGAGCACGGTCGGCGAGGGGTATCTCGGCCGGCACGGCCACGCCGGCCATCTCGCCCTCTGCGAGCCCTCGTAGCCACGGTGCCGCCGGCCGCCGGTTTCGCGATCCACGCGGACGGCACGGCCCGGCCCGGGATGGCCCCGGGAACCGCGCTCCTGCCGGCGCGGCGGCGGGAGTGATCCGCGCGGACGCGGCCGAAAGAATCCGCACGGAATCCTGCGCTGCCCATTGACGTGCCCGCAGCCCCCACATACCTTCCCGCGTCGAAGCGCTTCGACACCCTGCATCGAAACGATTCGATGAACGCTGCGTGATACCTCGGATACCCATCCGACTCCCATGGAGGCACTGGATGTTGACGGCACGACGACGTGTGGTGGCAACGGCCGCGGTGATCCTGTCCGGGTCCCTGCTGCTCGCCTCCTGCGGTGGCTCGGACAGCGGTTCTTCCGGCGGCAAGACGCTCAAGCTGTGGCACTACGAGGGTCCGGACAGCGCGATGGGAGCCGCGTGGAACGAGGCCATCAAGGAGTTCGAGGCCAAGCACCCCGGCGTGAAGGTGAAGTTCGAGGAGAAGGGCTTTGAACAGATCCAGAAGACCGCGCCCATGGTGCTCAACTCCTCCGACGCGCCCGACATCATGGAGTACAACAAGGGCAACGCGACGGCGGGCCTCCTGTCGAAGCAAGGGCTTCTCACCGATCTGACCGCCGAGGTCGCCAAGCGCGGCTGGGACAAGAAGCTCAGCGCGGGCGTGAAGACCACCAGCCAGTACGACGCGAACGGCGTCATGGGGTCCGGGAAGTGGTACGGAATCCCCAATTACGCCGAATACACGATGGTCTTCTACAACAAGGACCTGTTCAGGAAGTACGGGATCGCCGAGCCGAAGACGCTCGACGACCTGACCGCCGCGATGGACACGTTCGTCGCCAAGGGCGTCACCCCGCTCGCCGACGCCGGCGCCGAGTACATGGCCCAGCAGTACCTGTACCAGCTGGCCCTGTCGAAGGCCGACCGCTCCTGGGTCGACAAGTACGAGCTGTACCAGGGCAAGACCGACTTCCACGACGCGGCCTGGACGTACGGCGCGACCACGTTCGCCGACTGGGTGAAGAAGGGCTACATCAGCAAGACGTCCAGCGGCACCAAGGCCGAGGACGCGGGCGTCGCCTTCATCCAGGGCAAGAACCCGATCCTGTTCAGCGGAAGCTGGTGGTACGGCCGCTTCAAGGCGGAGAACAAGTTCGACTGGGGCACCATGCTCTGGCCCGGCTCCCACCTCACCCTCGGCTCCGGCGGCAACCTCTGGGTGGTGCCCAAGGGCGCCAAGAACAAGGACCTCGCCTACGACTTCATCGACATCACCATGTCGCCGAAGATCCAGAACATGCTGGGCAACAAGGGCGGTGTCCCGGTCGCGGCCGACCCGAACGCCATCACCGATCCGCAGGCCAAGACCCTGATCTCCGACTTCAACACGCTCTCCCGGCGCGACGGCCTGGCCTTCTACCCGGACTGGCCCGTCCCCGGCTTCTACGACACGCTCGTCTCCGAGACGCAGAAGCTGATCACGGGCAGTGAGAAGCCGGACGCCTATCTCAGCGCACTGCAGAAGGCCTACGACCAGGGCGTGCCGAAGAAGTGACCGTCACCGTCGAACCAGGCGTGCGGACCGTCGGCAAACGCCCGCACGCCGGCCCGCGCAGCCGCCGCACCCGGACGTCGTACGGGCTCTTCCTGCTCCCCGGCGTCCTCGCCTTCCTCGCCGTGATCGTCGTCCCGTTCCTCATGAACATCGGCGTGAGCTTCACCCAGTGGAGCGGCATCGGCTCGCCGAAGTGGACCGGCCTGGCCAACTACCACCAGCTGCTGGACGACAGCGAGTTCTGGGCGTCGTTCAGGCACAGCCTGTTCATGGTCGTCGCCATGGCGGTCGTACCGACGGCGATCGGACTCGTCCTCGCCGCCGCCCTGTTCGACTACGTCGGCAAGCACTTCGGCAGCAGGACCGCCGCCGTGCTGCGCGCCTGCTTCTACCTGCCGCAGGTCCTGCCGATCGCCGTCGCGGGCATCGTGTGGAGCTGGATCCTGGCCCCCGACAACGGCGCCCTGAACGCACTGCTGAAGGCGGTCGGTCTCGGCTCCTGGCAGCAGGACTGGCTCGGCGATCCGGACGTCGCCCTGTACAGCGTCATGGGGGTGATGGTGTGGGTGCAGATCGGCTTCCCGCTCGTCATCTTCATGGCCGGACTCCAGCGCGTCGACCCGCAGTTGTACGAGGCGGCCGAACTGGACGGCGCCGGCTGGTGGCGCCGCTTCTGGCACATCACGTTGCAGCAGATCAGGCCGGAGATCTACGTGGTGCTGACCTGGTGCACGGTCGCGGCGCTGAAGGTGTTCGGGGCGGTCTACGTGCTGACGAAGGGCGGTCCGGGCGGTGCCACGGACGTCCCTTCCTACTTCTCCTTCACCACCTTCTTCGAGAAGACCCAGGTGGGGTACGGCGCCGCGATCTCCACCGTCCTCACCGTGATCATCCTGATCCTGGCCATGGTGGGCCTCAAGCTCCAGACCCGCGCCGATGACGCCGAGGAGGGGAATCGCGCATGACCGCCGCGATACGTCGCTACCCGGTGCTGATCGCCCTGTGCATCGGCGCCCTGTTCATGGTGCTGCCGTTCCTGATCGTCGCCGTCAACGCGGTCAAGTCACCGGCCGAGTACTCCCAGCACGGGCCGTTGAGCCTGCCCAAGGGGCTGTACCTCGACGGGCTGAAGGACTTCTGGCAGCGCGTCGACTACGGGCACAAGCTGCTCAACTCCGTGCTGATCAGCGGCTCGGTGTCCGTCCTGGCCGTGGTGCTGTCCGTGCTGAACGCGTACGCGATCGGCATCGGCCGCATCAGGGGCCGCACCTGGGTGCTCGCCTTCTTCGTGCTCGCCAACGTGCTGCCGCAGGAGGCGCTGGTCTACCCGCTGTACTACCTGAGCAAGCAGGCCGGTCTCTACGACACCCGGTTGAGCGTGATCATCGTCTTCACGGTGATCCAGGCCGCCTTCGGCACGTACCTGCTCTCCTCGGTCCTCGGGCAGTTTCCGCGCGAGATCATCGAGGCCGCCCGGATCGACGGGGCGAACGCGTGGCAGGTGCTGTGGCGGATCGTGGTGCCGGTCAGCCGCCCCACCATCGGGGTGCTGCTCGTCCTCTTCTTCATCTGGACGTGGAACGAGTTCCTGCTTCCGCTGGTCATGCTGATCTCCAACGACAACCAGACGGTGTCCGTCGCGCTCGGCGTCCTGCAGGGGCAGCGTCTGATGGACGCCACGATGACCAACGCGGCAGCCCTGCTGGGCGTGCTGCCGGCCCTCGTCTTCTTCCTCGTCTTCCAGCGCACTCTTACCCGCGGCATCGCCGTGGGTGCCGTCAAGTAGGGGGTACGGCTTGAAATTCACCGACGGCTACTGGCTGCTGCGCGAAGGCGTCACAGCGGCCCACCCGGTGCAGGTCCTGGACGTGACCACGCCCCCGGGAGGCCTGGAGATCCACGCGCCCACCCAGCCCATCCGCCACCGCGGCGACCTGCTGAAGGGACCGGTCGTGACGATCAGCGCGCACGCGCCGATGCCGGACGTCATCGGCCTCACCCTCACGCACTTCGAGGGCGAGCAGCCCCGGGGGCCCCGGTTCGAGATCCAGCGCAACGACGGCTTCTCACCGCACGTGGAGGACGACGAGGAGCACGCCACCCTCACCTCGGGCGCCCTGTCCGTACGGGTCGCCCGCACCGGACCCTGGCACATCGACTTCCTCGCCCACGGCCGCACCCTGACCACCAGCGGCCCCAGGAGCATGGGCATCATGCACGACGCCGGCGGCGCACACTACCTGCGCGAGCAGCTCAGCCTCGGGGTGGGCACCTCGGTGTACGGCCTCGGCGAACGCTTCGGACCGCTGGTGAAGAACGGGCAGGTCGTCGACATCTGGAACGCCGACGGCGGCACCTCCAGCGAACAGGCGTACAAGAACGTCCCGTTCTATCTGACCAACGCCGGCTACGGCGTCTTCGTCGACCACCCGGGCAAGGTCTCCTTCGAGGTCGGCTCCGAGGCCGTGTCGCGGGTCCAGTTCAGCGTGGAGAGCCAGCAGTTGACGTACTACGTCATCTACGGTCCCACACCAAAGGACATCCTGCGCCGGTACACCGCCCTCACCGGCCGCCCGGCGCTGCCACCCGCCTGGTCGTTCGGGCTGTGGCTGTCGACCTCCTTCACCACCTCCTACGACGAGGCCACCGTCACCTCCTTCATCGACGGCATGAGGGAACGCGAACTGCCGCTGTCCGTCTTCCACTTCGACTGCTTCTGGATGCGCGAGTTCAACTGGTGCGACTTCCAGTGGGACCCGCGGGTCTTCCCCGACCCGGAGGGGATGCTGGCCCGGCTGAAGGACAAGGGCCTGCGCATCTGCGTCTGGATCAACCCCTACATCGCCCAGCGCTCACCGCTGTTCGCCGAGGGCAAGGCCCTGGGCCACCTGCTGAAGAGGCCGGACGGCAGCGTGTGGCAGTGGGACCTGTGGCAACCGGGGATGGCGCTGGTCGACTTCACCAGCCCGGGCGCCCGTGACTGGTACGCCGCCAAGCTGGAGGCGCTGCTCGCGCAGGGCGTCGACTGCTTCAAGACGGACTTCGGGGAGCGCATACCGCTCGACGTGGCGTACGCGGACGGCTCGGACCCCGAGCGGATGCACAACCACTACACGTACCTGTACAACCGCACCGTCTTCGACGTGCTGCGCAAACACCGCGGCGAGCAGGAGGCCGTCGTCTTCGCCCGCTCGGCGACCGTCGGCAGCCAGAAGTTCCCCGTGCACTGGGGCGGCGACTGCGAGGCGACCTACGCGTCGATGGCCGAGTCGCTGCGCGGCGGCCTCAGCCTCGGTCTGTCGGGCTTCGGGTACTGGAGCCATGACATCGGCGGCTTCGAAGGGACGCCGACCCCGGGGCTGTTCAAGCGATGGGTCGCCTTCGGCCTGCTCTCCTCGCACAGCCGGCTGCACGGCAGTTCCTCCTACCGGGTGCCCTGGCTGTTCGACGAGGAGTCCGTGGACGTGCTGCGGCACTTCACCCGGCTGAAGCTGCGCCTGATGCCCTATCTGTACGAGGCCGCGCGCACCGCCCATGCCGAGGGTCTGCCCGTCATGCGGGCGATGGTGCTGGAGTTCCCGGACGACCCCGCGTGCGCGCACCTGGAACGGCAGTACATGCTCGGCCCGGACCTGCTGGTCGCGCCCGTGTTCAGCGACGAGGGCGAGGTGTCCTACTACGTGCCCGAGGGGGAGTGGACGCACTTCGTCACCGGGCGCTCGGTGACCGGGCCGCGCTGGGTGCGTGAGCGGCACGGATTCTCCAGCGTGCCGCTGCTGGTCAGGCCGGGCGCGGTCATCCCGGTGGGCGCGGTGGACGACCGGCCCGACTATCCGCACGCCGACGGGGTGACCCTGCGAGCGTTCCGGCTGGAGCGGGGCGCCGAGGTGACGGTGCCGGTCGGGGACGTGACCTTCACCGTCGTACGAGAGGGCATGATGCTGCGGGCTTCGTGCAGTGATCCTCGGGCGCCCTGGGCGCTGGCGAGCGCAGAGCGTACCGCCCGTGCGGCGGCGGGCACCGGATTTCTGTCGTTGGAGCTGGAGTCGGAGTGAGGGTTCCACCCCTGACAGGAACTGGACTGACATGGTGAAGATCACGGACGTGGCCCGGCACGCGGGCGTCTCGCCCAGCACGGTTTCCTACGCCCTCAGCGGCAAGCGCCCCATCTCCGAGGAGACCCGGCGGCGCATCGAGGCGGCCATCCGCGAGCTGGGCTATCGCCCGCACGCGGGCGCCCGCGCACTGGCCAGCAGCCGGTCCAACGTGCTGGCGCTGGTGATGCCGCTGCGTTCCGGGATCAACGTCCCCGTGGTGATGCAGTTCGCCGTGTCGGTGGTGACGGCCGCGCGCCGGCACGACCACGACGTGCTGCTGCTCACCCAGGAGGAGGGCGAGGAGGGGCTGCGGCGCGTGGCGGACACGGCGCTGGTGGATGCGCTGATCGTGATGGACGTCCAGATGCACGATCCGCGGCTGCCGCTGTTGCGGGTCCTGGACCGGCCGTCCGTGCTGATCGGATTCCCGGCCTCAGCGCACGGCCTCACCTGCATCGACCTCGACTTCACGGCGGCTGGCGGACTGTGCGTGGAGCATCTGGCGGAACTCGGGCACCGGGTGGTGGCGCTGGTCGGGTCGCCGCCGGAGGTGTACCTGCGGGGCACCGGGTTCGCGCAGCGGGTGGCGCAGGGTTTCACGACGGCGGCCGACCGGCACGGGCTGGTGTCGTCGGTGCACCCCTGCGAGGCCACTCCGGCCGCCGCCCGCGGGGTCGCCGAACGGCTGCTGCGCGAACAGCCGGGGCTGACCGGGGTGGTCGTGCACAACGAGGCGGTCCTGGAGCCGCTGATCGACGCCTTCGCATCGCTGGGTCTGAGCGTACCCGGCGATCTGTCCGTCGCCGCGATCTGCCCGGACGAGCAGGCGGCCGGTGCCCGGGTGCCGGTCACCTCCGTCGCCATCCCGTCCGCGGACGTGGGGGAGCAGGCGGTGGAACTGCTGATGAAGAAGCTGGCCGGTGCGGAGGTGCCGGAGTCCACCCTGCTCGTCCCGCGCCTGACACCTCGGGCGAGCACCGCACCGCGCACCGCACCGCGCACCGCGCCGTGAGGCCGCGCCGTCCCGTAGTGAAGGCGGCCCGGCTGTCCGCGGGGGCTTTGAAGGCCGTCGGACAGCCACGGCATCCGCCTCTCAGTCGAGGCAGAACTCGTTGCCCTCGGTGTCCTGCATGACGATGCACGCATCGTTTCCGTCATAGAGGAGTTCCACGCGTACGGCGCCGAGCGGGAGCAGTCGTGCGCATTCGGCTTCGAGCGCGGCGAGGCGCTCCTCACCCACGAGCCCGGTGCCGACCCTCACGTCGAGATGCACCCGGTTCTTGACGACCTTGCCTTCGGGAACGCGCTGGAAGAACAGGCGCGGGCCCACACCCGAGGGATCGCTGCAGGCGAACCACGAACCCCTGTCCTCAGGGGGCCGGGAGCGATCGAACTCCTCCCACGTGGCGAACCCCTTCGGCGGCGACGCGACGTACCCCAACACCTCGCACCAGAAGCGGGCGACGCGCTCGGGTTCCGCGCAGTCGAAGGTGACCTGGAATTGCCTGATCGTTGACACAGGCGCACCCTAACAGGGCGACGCCGTGGCTCATCTCCCCTCGGACGCCCGCCTGTTGGCGGCAGGACGGTCGGTGCGGCGGGGGTGGAGGGTGACGCGTCGATCACTGCGGTGGGCGGGGCCCGGGGACCCGGGTCAGGAGGCTCACCGCGCCGTGCAGTTGGTCCAAGGCGTCACGCAGCATCGGGCGGTCGTGCGGCGCGGCAGCCACCAGCGCCTGGTCGAGAAGTTGCCGACGGCGTTGCCGCATGGCTTCGAGCACGCACTTTCCGGCGCCGGTGAGGCAGATCTCCCCGGAGGGGAGGCGGCGCACCAGCGTGCGGCGCTCCAGTTGGCCGAGCAGCCGGGCCGCAGACGCGGGGCCGAGACCGAGTTCGCCGGCGAAGCGTCCCGGATCGGTCGGCCTGGCGCCCAGGGCGAGCAGGCCGCGGATCTGATCGACCGGGACCGTGGGGGCGACGTCCTCGTGCGCTCGCCGACACAACTCGATCATCGACGCGGCGAGGTGTTCCGCCGCATGCGCTGCTTCGGCAGGTTCGGGATCCAACGCCATGGCCTACCCCTTCCTTCGTGCCGTTGAGTCCGGGCACTTACTCGGCTGACGTCCCATCAATTCCGCCTTTTCATTCGAAAATCCCGTGAGCTGGGGCGAAGGGAAATCAGCGTGCGGAAGAGGCCCGTCATTCGGGTGAAGGGACACGGATTGCGGAGGATGGCCCTGGCTCTCTCGCGCTCACCCCGACCGGGCACGAGCCGGCGCCGTACGGGAGCGAGCCGGCGCACGACGGGCCGGCGGTGGTATCAGACGATGGCGCAGGCGAGCAGGGTGAAGGCGGCGATGACGACGGCGACGCGGACGTAGTGGTAGCGGCCCCAGCGGTGCAGCTGCTCCTTCCAGTCGGCGGGCCGGTTCTCGGGGGTCCAGGTCTTGTTCCGGTTGTTGATCGGGACGAGGAGCAGGATCGACATGACCACGCTGATGATCAGCAGTCCGGCGGCGGTGGCGACGAGTCCGGCGCCGTGGTGGGGCCATGCGGCGACGGCCCAGATCGCGCTGAGGACGAGTGAGCCGATGTACCAGAACGGCATCAGGGCGCCGAGCATCCGGCCGCCGTGGGCGTGGCCGAGCTGACCGCTGTCCTCGGGAAGCGCGTCCAGGATCCGGTTCATGATGAAGGCGACGGAGAACTCCACCCCCACCATCAGGCCGACGACGACGGTGGTGACGACCTCGAGCGCGTTGAGCATGACGATCCCTCCGTGGATCTAGCGTTGCTAGCCGATGAGGCAACGCTAGTACTGCTGCCGCTCGGTTGTCTAGCGATGCTAGGATCGAGTCATGTCGGTACAGGAACGCAAGCAGCGCGAGCGCGCGGAACGTGAGCGCCTCATCGTGGCGACAGCCCGCGAACTCGCCGAGCAGGAGGGCTGGGACGCGGTCACCACCCGCCGGCTCGCCGAGCGCATCGAATACAGCCAGCCCGTCCTCTACAGCCACTTCCGCGGCAAGAGGGAGATCATCGGCGCCGTTGCCCTGGAGGGCGCCACCGATATGGCCGCGGCGCTGCGGGCCGCGACCTCTGCCGAGGACGACCCGCGGGCCCGGGTCGCCGCCCTCGCCCGCGCCTACCTCGATTTCGCCGCTCGCAACCCGGCGGTCTACGACGCCCTGTTCCAGCTCGACGGTGGCCTGGTGTATGCGCAGGAGGACACGCCGGAGCCGCTGAAGGACGCCTTCGCAGCGCTGATGGAGAGCCTGGGTGAGGTTGCCGGGGACGGCGTCGGCCCCGGGCTGTTCACCGAGGTGTTCTGGGCATCCCTGCACGGCCTTGCGACCCTGACCCGCGCAGGGCGCCTGCTGCCCGCGGATGCCGATGCCAGGGTGGAGCTGCTGGTGGAACGGCTCGCCGTGGTCTGACAAACCCGTTCCGGCGGGCACGCCGCCGGGGCCCTGCGGCCCCGGCGCTACCGGCCCGCGGCAACGCTTCCGGTCGCTCGCGTCCACCCCCCCAACTGCCGCCGGGGTGTGCTCCGCCGGAGCCGTTGCGCCGCCCCTGTGGTCGGCGGCCCGAGCCTGGGAACCCGGGAGACCGCGGGGCTCGCCCCCCTGCCTCAACAGGAAACCGGCGCCGTGGTGCCGGAGGCATGACGAGGAGGCCCACCATGCGTGGAGCGGTGATGTACACGCCCGGCGACGTCCGGGTCGAGGAGCGTGAGGACCCTGAGATCATCGAGCCGACCGACGCGATCGTGAAGCTGACGGCGACGTGCATCTGCGGCTCGGACCTGTGGCCCTACCGCGGCGTAGGGACCGTCGACCACCAGTTCATGGGACATGAGTACGTGGGTGTCGTGGAGGACGTCGGCTCCGAGGTGAAGAACGTCAAGCCCGGAGACTTCGTGGTCGGCTCGTTCGTCATCTCCGACAACACCTGCGAGATCTGCCGATCCGGGTTCCAGTCGAAGTGCGTGAACGCCGTGTTCGTGGGGGAGACGATCGGCACCCAGGCGGAGAGGGCCCGCATCCCGTATGCCGACGGCACCCTCGTCGCCACTCCGGGACAGCCCGACCCGGAACTGATCCCCGCGCTGCTGGCCGCCTCCGACGTGCTGGGCACCGGCTGGTTCGGCGCCGTCGCCGCCGAGGCCGGTCCCGGCAAGACCGTCGCGGTCGTCGGAGACGGCGCGGTCGGCCTGATGGCGGTGCTGGCCGCCAGGCAGCTGGGCGCGGACCGGATCATCGCCATGTCCCGCCACCCCGAGCGGCAGAAGCTGGCCCGCTACTACGGCGCCGACGACATCGTCGAAGAACGGGGCGACGAGGGCGTCGCGAGGATCAAGGACCTCACGGGCGGGCTCGGTGCCCACTCGGTGGTCGAAGCCGTCGGCACCCAGGAGTCCTTCATGCAGGCGGTCGGCGCCACCCGGGGCGGCGGGCACCTGGGCTATGTGGGCCTGAACTACGACGTGTCCATTCCCGGGATCGAGCTGTTCTTCGCCTGCATCCACGCCCTCGGCGGCCCGGCCCCCGTGCGCCGGTTCCTGCCCGATCTGATCCAGCTCATCTGGGACCGCACGATCGACCCCGGCAAGGTCTTCGACCTCACCCTCCCCCTGGACCTGGCGGCGGAGGGCTACAAGGCAATGGACGAGCGCCGCGCGACCAAGGTGCTCCTCACCCTCTGAACACCTTCTGAACACCTTCTGAACACAGCAAGGTCGATGGAGCAGCCCCGTGCGGCGCCTTGATCGATCCCGTCCGAGACAGGGACGCGGGTTCACCGGCCGGCGCCGTCGGCGTCCGGTTGGGCGTGGTGCGCGGAGGCCTTCGCGACCTGCTTGAGCGCCGATGCCGTGGCCGGGTCACCGACCTTGGCGGGCTGTTCGTGCGGGTGACGTGCGGGGTGGTCCTCGTGGAAGTGGGAGGCGGCCAGCCGGTCGCCGGCACCGTACCGCTCCGTGCCGGCGGCACTCACCGGGGCGGCGCCGGACACAGCGGGCGGAACACCGTTCCCCGTCGCGCCGCCCTCCGCGTTGCGAGCCCTCTCGTCCTGAGCCGTCTCCCCGTGCGGCCCCTTCGGGGGGTGCGGCTGGGTCAGCCATGCGACGGCCGCCCCGGTGACAGCCATGGGCCATTCCACCAGTCCCGCGACTCCGAGCACGCCGGCCGAGGTGTAGACCGCCATCCGGCGGCCGCGCGGAGAGATGGCTCCGATCCAGTCCAGCGCGCTGTCGGCGGCCCTGGCCACCTGCTCGGCCCCGGGCAGTCGGCGCAGCGCGTGGCCGGCGGCTCGCAGCGGCTGAGGAAGGTCCGATGAACTCACCTTGAGCTGGTTCATGTCGAGCTCCCTCCGCGGGTCTTTCAAGGGGTGCCGGCTCCGAGTTTCCCGGTGTCACACCACCTATGCCGGAGTGGGCCACCGGCCGAGTGCCGGGCCGGCGATGTGCGCCCGGGCCCGGCGAGCAGTCGTGCACGACGGGCTGCTCGGCGGCCAGGTCCTCCTGGGCGTGCTGCACGGCCGTCTTCACGGTCGGCGCCACGGGAAGGCGGGGATCACGGCACGCGCAACGTCCAGCTCCAGCGGTGGGTCCCTGGTGCGACGAGGTAGGCGGAGAAGGTGTCGGGGCCGCACGAGGCCGTTCCGAGGCCCCGGTGCGCGGCGTCGATGTGGACCACACAGCTGGACCGCGGTGTGAGTTCGTCGTGGTGCGCGGCCGCGGTGAGGTCCTCGGCACGGTAGCGGGTGACCGAGACCTGGCGGGGCTCGTCCAGCTCGACCGAGAGCCCGGTGGCGCCGGGGGCCGACAGCCTGAACCGCCGCACGCCGTGGCGGCCGCCGCTCTCCTGCGGCCGCGGGTACGGGGTGAACAGGTCGTCGACGGGCAGCACGTGGTGGCCGACCGGTGCCCCGGCCGCCCGGTCCGGATACGACTCCCAGGGGCCCTGGCCGAACCACTCCGGCAGATCGAGCCCGGCCACCGTCTCGAAGACCGAGCCGATCCGGGCGCCGTCGTGGAACTTAGCGGGCAGCTCGGCCGACTCCTCGACCCGGACGCCGCCCTCGACAGGCGCGAACTCCCGCCGGTGGCGCACCACGCCGAGGGCGCGGGCGATGGCGACCTTGATGCCCCACGGGGTGTTCAGCCACGCCACCTGATCGAGGCCGACCGCCTGCACCAGGGCGGCACCAGGCCGAAGTTGGTGGAGAAGGCCGAGCCGAAGACGATCGCGACGGCCACCACCGAGGTGACGTCCGGCAGGAAGTAGGCGAAGCGGTAGACGTTCTTGAGGCGGACCGCCGAGTTCAGCATCACGGCCGTCACCATGGCCAGGAAGATCTCCGAGATTGGTCAATAGTCGAGCAGAAGTGAGCATCAATTCGATTGAAGATGACGAGTAGTGTTCATGGCGTGCCGGCGGAACGACGACACCAACTCATCCTGCGGGCCCTGCGCTCCGGCGGTCCCGCCTCCGTGACCGATCTTTCCGAGCAGCTGGGCGTGAGCCCCGCCACGATCCGGCGCGACCTGGTCAAGCTGGAGGACGGGCTGCTCACGCGGGTGCACGGTGGCGCGGTCGCGGAGGAGGGCGACCAGCCCTTCGCCGAGGTCGCCGAGGTGCGCGTGGCCGAGAAGGACGCCATAGCGGAGCGTGCCGCGGCCATGGTCGCCGACGGCCAGTCGGTGCTGCTCGACATCGGCACCACCGCCTACCGACTGGCCCGCCACCTGCACGGCCGGCGCCTCACGGTCATCACCAGCAACCTCGTGGTCTACGAGGAGCTCGCCGACGACGAGGGCATCGAACTGGTGCTGCTCGGCGGCATGGTCCGGCGCGAGTACCGGTCCCTGGTCGGCTTCCTCACCGAGGACAACCTGCGTCAGCTGCACGCCGACTGGCTGTTCCTGGGCACCAGCGGGGTCCGGCCGGGCGGGCAGGTGATGGACACGACGGTCGTGGAGGTGCCGGTCAAACGCGCCATGATCAAGGCGGGCGACAAGGTGGTGCTGCTCGCCGACTCGGCCAAGTTCCCGGGCACGGGCATGGCGAAGGTGTGCGGCCCCGAAGACCTGGACATGGTGGTGACCGACGCCCCCGTCGACCCGGTGACCCGTTCCTCCCTGGAGGAGGCCGGCGTCGAGGTGGTCACGGCAGGAGCAGGAAAGGCACGGACGTGAAACTGACGATCCTGGGCGGCGGTGGATTCCGGGTGCCGCTGGTGTACGGGGCGCTGCTGACCGACCGCGGCGAGGGGCGGGTGACGGAGGTCGTTCTGCACGATCTCGACGACAGCCGGCTGCAGGCGGTCGCCCGTGTGCTGGCCGAGCAGGCGTCGACCGTCGACGACGCCCCCGCCGTCACCGTCAGCACCTGCCTCGACGAGGCCCTGCGCGGCGCCGACTTCGTCTTCTCCGCGATCCGTGTCGGCGGCCTGGAGGGCCGCGCGCACGACGAGCGGATCGCGCTGGCCGAGGGCGTCCTCGGCCAGGAGACGGTGGGCGCGGGTGGCATCGCATACGGCCTGCGGACGGTCCCCGTCGCCGTCGACATCGCCCGACGGGTGGCCCGCCTCGCCCCCGACGCCTGGGTCATCAACTTCACCAACCCCGCCGGCCTGGTCACCGAGGCCATGTCCCGCCACCTGGGTGACCGCGTCATCGGCATCTGCGACTCCCCGGTCGGCCTCGGCCGCCGTATCGCCCGCGTCCTCGGTGCGAACCCGCAGGAGGCCTGGATCGACTACGTCGGTCTCAACCACCTCGGCTGGGTGCGCGGCCTGCGCGTCGCGGGCCGTGACGAACTGCCGCGCCTGCTCGCCGACCCCGCCCTGCTCGGCTCCTTCGAGGAGGGCAAGCTCTTCGGCGCCGACTGGCTGCGGTCCCTCGGCGCGATCCCCAACGAGTACCTGCACTACTACTACTTCAACCGCGAGGCCGTCCGCGCCTACCAGCAGGCCGACAAGACCCGCGGCACCTTCCTGCGCGACCAGCAGGCGCACTTCTACCAGCAGGTCAGCAAGCCGGGCGTGAAGGCACTGGACGTCTGGAACCGCACCCGCGCCGAGCGCGAGGCGACCTACATGGCCGAGAACCGGGAGACCGCGGGCGCCGGCGAACGCGACGCCGACGACCTCTCCGGCGGCTACGAGAAGGTCGCCCTCGCCCTGATGCGGGCCATCGCCCGCGACGAGCGCACCACCTTGATCCTCAACGTCCGCAACCGCGGCACCCTGTCCGTGCTCGACGGCGAGGCCGTCATCGAGGTGCCCTGCTGCGTCGACGCCAACGGCGCCCACCCGGTCGCCGTCGACCCGCTGCCCGACCACGCCACCGGCCTCGTCTGCTCGGTGAAGGCCGTCGAGCGCGAGGTGCTCGCAGCCGCCGAGTCCGGCTCCCGCGCGACGGCCGTGAAGGCGTTCGCGCTGCACCCGCTGGTCGACTCGGTGAACGTCGCCCGCCGGCTGGTCGAAGGCTACGCCGCGGTCCATCCCGGCCTCGCCTACCTCACATAGCCGGCCCATCGATCAGCGCTGTCCCGCCCTCTTCTGGAGACCTCCATGCACGACGAACGCCGCCGGATCGAGGCGCGCGTAGAGCGCCTCCACAACCAGCGCATCAAGCCCGCGATCCACGGGGCCGCCGTCCCCCTCGAGGTGACGGCCTGGCAGGCCCCCGGGGAGCCGGTGCCCTTCGAGGAGGCCGCCTCCGCCCCGTACGAGCCGTTCGCCCCGGGCACCCCATGGGGGCCGCCCTGGGGCACCACCTGGTTCCGGTTGCGCGGCCGGGTTCCCGCCGAGTTCGCGGGTCGCCGCGTCGAGGCCGTCATCGACCTCGGCTTCGTGGGCGACTGGCCCGGCAACCAGGCCGAGGCCCTGGTCCACCTCACCGACGGAACCCCGCTCAAGGCGGTCAACCCGCTCAACCAGTACGTGCCGATCGCCGGCCCGGCGACCGGCGGCGAGGCCGCCGACTGCCTGCTCGAGGCCGCCTCCACCCCGGCATCCTCGCCGACGACTTCGCGGCCCCGACCCCGCTCGGCGACGTCCTGACCGCCGGCGACACGCCGCTCTACACGTTCCGGCGCGCCGACATCGCCGTCCTCGACGAAGAGGTCTGGCACCTCGACCTGGACCTTCAGGTGCTGCGCGAGCTGATGCGGGAACTGGGCGAGCACGACCCGCGCCGGCACGAGATCATGCACGCCCGCGACCACGCGATGGACCTGATCGACCTGGACGACATCCCGGGTTCGGCGCCCGCCGTCCGCGAGGTGCTGAAGCCGGTGCTGGCCAAGCCGGCGCACGCGAGCGCCCACCGCATCTCCGGCGCGGGCCACGCGCACATCGACTCGGCCTGGCTGTGGCCGATCCGCCAGACCAAGCGCAAGACGGCCCGGACCTTCTCCAACGTGACCTCGCTGGCGGACGAGTACGAGGAGTTCGTCTTCGCCTGCTCACAGGCCCAGCAGTCCGAGTGGGTGCGCGACAACTACCCGCGGGTCTGGGCCCGCATCCAGGAGTCGGTCAAGTAGGGCCAGTGGGTGCCGGTCGGCGGCATGTGGGTGGAGGCCGACGGCAACCTGCCCGGCGGCGAGGCCGTCGCCCGCCAGTTCGTGCACGGCAAGCGGTTCTTCTGCTCGCCCTCGAACTGGACGGCGATGTGGAGCTGTACCAGGGGTCCGGCCGGTCCTGACCGGCTGCCGTCCGGCCGCCACCTCCCGGTCTCGGCCCTCCCGCCCCCTTCCCCACGTGTGCCGCTGCGCACAGCAACGCTCGTGCCACATCGCCGTGCCCAGCGGGTAGGCGCACAGCGAGGCCCGATCGAAGAGGCACATGCATGGGAGGTGACACGCAGTGGACCCGTTCGACGGCAACCACCACAGACTCGACATGATCGACTGGCTGCTGGAGACCGCTTCCCTGTACGAATTCCTGCACCATCTCGTCGAAGACGCCGTCGCGACCGCGGGCGCGGACGGCTGCGGAGTGACGGTTCAGCGGCGTCAGGGGCCGCTGACCGTGGTCAGCACCGGGGGAGTGGCGGAGAAGCTCGACGAGAAGCAGTACGGCCAGAACGACGGACCCTGTCTGCAGGCGTTGCGGACCGGACAGGCCGTGCACGTTCCGGACACGCTGGAGGAGACCCGCTGGGGGGCGTATCCGGCCTTCGCGGCCGATCTCGGCGTCCGCTCCTCACTGTCCCTGCCGATCCCGGTGCATGCTCACACCGCCGGGGCGCTGAACTTCTACGCCGGCGACCCGGACGGGTTCTCGGCGGACGACCGGCACATGCTGGCGTCGTTCGCCGCGCAGGCCGGCGGCGGCATCGCCCTGGCGCAGCGGCTGGCCGACATGGAGGACTTCACCCGCGACCTGCAGACCGCGCTGGCCTCGCGCCGCGTCATCGACCAGGCCATCGGCAGCATCATGCAACAGCGGCGCTGCACCGACGAGGCGGCGTTCGGCCTGCTGCGTCGGCTGTCCCAGGAGACCAATCTCAAGCTCCGGGACGTCTGCACCCGTCTGCTGACCGACCTCGCCGGCCGGCCCCCGGCTCAGCGGCCGCCCTTGCGGCCCCGGCCGTGAGGGGGGCGTGAGGCAATCCTCACCGTCGGTCCGGCAGGCGTCCCGGTGCTGCGGCGCGTCTCGCCGCCGCAGCACCCTGGCCGCCGCCGGCGCGGCCGGCCGTCGCAGGTCCCGCAGCCTGCCGCGCGCGTCCGAGCAGTACCGGGGCGCGCCCGCGCCCGTCACCCCGGCAGTGCCGCCCGCACTCCGGATGTGCCGCGCGTCAGCCGGCCGAACCGCCCGAGATCCACTGGCTCCACGGCATGTTCCAGTCGCTGAGGCCGTTGTCCGGGGCCAGCTTGGTCTTGTCCGAGGAGTTCTTGACGATCACGACGTCACCGACCATCGAGTTGTCGAAGAACCACGCGGCGGGCCGCTTGCCGTCGCCGCCGCCCTTGACGTCCTTGAGGCCCACGCAGCCGTGGCTGGTGTTGGTCTTGCCGAAGACCGAGTCCGCGGCCCAGTAGTTGCCGTGGATGAACGTGCCCGAGGCGGTCAGGCGCATCGCGTGCGGTACGTCGCTGATGTCGTACGCGGGCTTGCCGTCCTTCAAGAGGCCGACGCTCGCGCCGTTCATGCGGATCTGCCGGTACTTCTCGGAGATGACCATCCGGCCGTTGTACGTCGGGTGCTCGGGGCTGCCGGACGAGATCGGGATGGTCTTGATCGTCTTGCCGTCGCGTACGACGGTCATCTGCTTCGTCTTCGCGTCGACGGTGCTGATCTGGCTCCGGCCGATCTTGAAGGTGACCTTCTTCTGGGCGCCGTGGAGGGTGAGCGTGACGGTGACGGTCGAGCCGGGCTTCCAGTAGTTCTTCGGGCGGAAGTCCAGGCGGTTGTTGTTGAACCAGTGACCGACGACCTGCTGCCCGCTGCTGGAGCTGACCCGGATCCGCGACGCCACGGCCGCTTTGTCGCCGACCGCCTTGTCGAAGTCGACTTTCACCGGCATGCCCACGCCGACCGTCGAGCCGTCCTCCGGGGAGAGGTGCCCGATGAAGTCGTTGGCCGGGGAGACCGTGGTGATCGTGGCGTTCGCGGTGGCGGAGCGATTCTTGGCGTCCTCGGCGTCCGCGGCGATCTGGTACTTGGTGGCCCGCTCCAGGTGTCCGTTCGGCTTCCAGGACGTGCCGTCCGCGGACAGGGTGCCGGGTATTTCGGTGCCCGTCGCGACGGCGGTCATGGTCACCTTGGTGAGCTTCCCGTGGCTGACCGTCACTTTCACGGGGCCATTGATCCCGACATTGAAGGCGCCTTGGCCGGGCGTGATCCTGATCCGGGCGTCCGAGGCGTCCTGGGCGCCCGTCTGAGCTCCCTGCGTCTGCGACTTCGGGTGGTTCCCGGTGCCATTGCCGCTGGTGGCAGCGCTGCTGGTGCCGCCGAGAGCCGTCAGCGCGAGCACCCCGCCGAGTGCGCCGGCCGTAGCGATCAACCCGGTATGTCGCTTGCGTATCGTGATCAAGCCCTTCTCCCATGCCGCTGGACGTTGCCTTCCCGGGCCGATAGCCGGAGGGACGGCAAATGGCCGTATGAACCACTTTTAGCCATTCATCCGCGTCAAGGAGCAATTGGTGGCGAATTTCACGCACGGCGAGAGCGTCGCCGCACCCTGCCCGGCCGGCATGTCCGGGGCGCCCGGGACCGCCTGCGCACCGAGGCGCGGACAGCACACAGGCGATCTGGTCGCGCCGCCCGGTGCGGGCCGTGGCGCCGGTCCTGGTTCGGGCGTACGCGTGGGTGGGGCGGTGGCGGCAGTGCCGACCGCCGTGTGCGCGCCGCGAGCACTGACGCCACAGCCCGGGTGGGCAGCCCTTGAGCCGCCCACCCGGGCGTGAGGGTGGCGGCAGGGTCAGCCCTCCTGGGCGAGGGCCGCCAGTTCGCGATCCACGACGCGCTGGTGCTCCACCGCCTCGTCGCGGGCCTTGCGCGGGCTCCAGCGCCCCGCCATCACGAAGATGAACGGCAGGAAGATCACTTGCCCGGCGACACAGATCAGCCACCAGGTGCGCCACTGTTCGGGGCCCTGGGCGGCGGCGTTCTGCACCTGGGACCCGTAGCGGTGCAGCAGCGCCAGCTGCGGCTGGGCCTTGCGCACGGTCGCCAGGTCGGCGGCCCCGACCTCGCGCGCCGCCTGCGCCGCCAGCGCCGGCGGGACGGCCGTCGGAGGATAGGCCTCGAGTTCGGCGAAGAGCTTCGGGTGCGCGTCGATGATGGCCAGAGCGGGGGCCGCCTGGATGCTTGCGGCCTTCACCTGGGCGCCGTGCTCGACCAGGGGCGTGGCCGAGGTCACCACGACCGGGACGAACGCCGTGGAGATCGCGACCACCGCCCGGATGATCCATCCCCACACCGCCAGACCCGTCGCCGTGGCGGCCGGGTTGTGCTTCTCCACGGTCTCGGTGAAGCTCGCCATCCAGGGCGCGTAGGCGACGCCGGTGAGCACGCCGATGGCGACGAACAGCGCGGCGAAGGTGTAGTAGCCGGTGTGCGCCTGCGTGGCGCGCAGGGCGAAGAGGGTGCTGACCACGATCGAGCCGACGGCTCCGACGACCATGAAGGGTTTGCGCACCTTCAGCCTGTCCGAGAGCAGACCCGCCACGACCAGAGCCACCGCGTTGGCCGCCCAGTACCAGTTGGCCAGCCCGTTGGTGCGCTGCTCGCTGTACCCGAAGGTCGCGGAGAAGTAGACGACGAAGTTCCCGACAGCGCCGAAGTAGAGCAGGAGGAAGAGGCTGACGGCCGTCGCCGAGCCGAGGACGTCCAGCCGCAGCATCTGCCGCCAGTGGCCCGCGGCCGCCGCCCTCGGATCCATGCCCTTGGCCCGCGCCTCGACGAGCGCACGGTCGCGCAGGCTGACCATGATCTGGTCGCGCAGCCGGGGCGACAGCTCGCGCAGCCCGAACAGCGCCAGCAGGAAGACGGCAAGCCCGGCATAGCCGGAATAGCGCAGCTCGTCCTGCCAGCTCGCGAAGGACAGGGTGCTGCTGGTGACGACGGTGACGACCAGGCTTCCGATGACCGGACCCATCGTCCAGTAGCCCATCGCGGTGGCTCGGCCGAGCTGTGGGGAGAAGTCCCGGATCAGTGCCGGCGTGGCCACCAGCACGATGCCTTCGATGAAGCTGAGGCAGGCGAAGAGCACCAGGTAGGTGGCCTTGTCAGGGGCGTTGGGCAGGCCGAGGAGGCTGAGCAGAGCGGCGACGAGGAGCCCGTAGACCACCATGTTGGCCCGGCCCCAGCGGTCGGCGAGGCCCGCCACGAGCGAGGCGAACGCGCCGATCGCGTTGCCGATGACGCTGACCCACACGAAGTAGCTGTAGGTCATGTGGAAGTGCGTGATGATCGACGTGGCGACCGCGTACTGCACGTAGAGGGCGTAGTACAGGACCACGGTGGTCAACACCACGATCGCCAGGTACGCCATCCGGCGTGAGGTGGCGGGGTAGTGGCTCAAGTCGCGGCGCCACAACCGGGTGGCGCGGTGGGGACTTTCCGGCGAGCCGGTGTCGGCAGTCGTGAGATTCGTGTCGTCGGGCGAAGCGGGCATGGCAGTCATGCGGCGGCTCCTGGGAACGGGCTGATGGGCCCGGTGCGATGGGTGCGGACAGTGCGCGCCTTGCGGCGCGGAGGGCACGAGCACTGTTCGGCAGGCGGGCCGAACGCCGGGATCTCTTGTCCGGACGGGGAAGATGTGCGCAGAGGGTAGTACCGACCAGTCGGTACGGCCTAGGGGTGTGCGCGGCGATACCGAAACGTGACCTGAGGTCAGGGGAGTTGTCGGAGCCGGATCGCCGGGAGGGGTGACGGGTGCGACCCTCGCGCGCTTCGCGCCGTCCCCTTGCTCGGCGGCTGGAGGCTCAACAGCCGTGCTTCGGGCGGAACGGGGGCGCAAGGTTTCCGCAGAGAGGGGCCGTCAAGCCGGCGAGACTTCGTTCATCCTTCCGTGGCGACTATGCCGGCGGGGTGTCGGGCAGTCTCGCTGTAGTGATTCGGGCAACTCCAGATATCTCGGTCGTAGTCAGCGAAAGGAGTATTTGATGGCAGTCGAGCCATTCGGATCGCTGCCGTATCGGTTTCACTGACAAGGTGGCCCTGCTTTCGGGTCCGTGGCACGCCACCGCTGTGAGGCGGGCCGCCGCCCCGGTCCCTGCCGGCTGTCGCCGCCGGGCGGCGACCCGGCGCGCCGTGTCCCCGATGCCCCGGAGCGCGCGCTGCGGTCCCGGCGCCTCCCACTGGGCCGTCGCCGGCCATGACAGCGCGACAGCCGTGTCAGGACAGTGTGCCCCGTCAGGACAGTGTGCCCCGTCGACGACACCGGCGCCCTCGACCACCGCTGGTACCGGCTCGTCGGCCGCGATTGCCGGGTCTCGTTTCCCTGCGTCCGCAACCACGACTTCGTGCCCCGATGCGCCGCGTGACGGAGCGACCCGCCCACGCCCGGGTGGGCGAACGCCCCGTTGAGGGCCGCGCGCAGCCTGCCCGCGGCCGCCGGTGACCTCCGCGAGGTACGGCCGTGAGCCGCCGACCGGCCACGCACGAGCCCCCGCCGCTTTCGGGAAGGCGCGCCCTGGTAACGGCACTTGGTCTGCCGGGCAACCCGTACCCGGCACACCCGCGATCACTCGCCACGCCGTGTGGGCAGCCCGGCCTGCCCCCGCAGGAGGCCGTCCGACGCGTCCGGGGCCGTACGCACGCCGGGAACTGATGACCCGTCACATTCACGGAACACCGTCCGAGGGGTCGCGTGCACCCAGGAACTAGAAGGGAAAGAGCATGCCGAACATGACGCGGCGCACGCTGCTGAGTGCGGCCGGCGTTCTCGGCGGGGGAGCGGCCTTGTCGCTGCTGCCGTTGAGTGTGCGGAGGGCCGTGGCGACCGGGCCGACGGGCGGCGGCTCGCTGGCGGACGTCGAGCACGTCGTCCTGCTCATGCAGGAGAACCGTTCCTTCGATCACTACTTCGGAACTCTCTCCGGCGTGCGGGGATTCGACGACCCGGACGCGCTGCGGCTGGGCACCGGCCGCTCGGTGTTCCACCAGCCCGACACGGGCCATCCCGACGGCTATCTGCTGCCCTTCCATCTGGACACCCGAACCACCAGCGCGCAGGCGCTGGGGTCGACCAGCCATGCGCGTACGGTGCAGCACCGGGCGTGGAACGGCGGCAGGATGGATCAGTGGCTGCCGGCGCACCGTGCCGCCGACGGCGCACGCGGCCCGTACGTCATGGGCTACTACACGCGCCGGGACATACCCTTCCACTTCGCGCTGGCCGAAGCCTTCACCGTCTGCGACCGCTATTTCTGCTCGGTGATGGGCCCGACCTGGCCCAACCGCATGTACTGGATGACCGGCACCATCGACCCCGCGGGCAGGCACGGCGGCCCCATCCTGCGCAACACCACCCCGGCCGGCGGCTACACCTGGACGACCTACGCCGAACGCCTGCAGGCGGCCGGCGTCAGCTGGCGGGTCTACCAGCAGAGCGACAACAACGGCTGCAACATGCTCGAACGGTTCGCCCGGTTCCGCGGAACCAAGGCGGGCGATCCGCTGTACGACAACGGCATGGCCGTCCGGCCCGCAGGAGCCTTCGAGGACGACGCGCGCAGAGACCGGCTGCCCACGGTCTCCTGGATCATCGCTCCCGCGGCCCAGTCCGAGCACCCCCACTACCTGCCGGACGCCGGCGCCGACTTCGTCGCCTCCAAGATCGAGGCGATCGCCTCGAACCCGAAGGTGTGGGCCAAGACCGTCTTCATCCTCAACTACGACGAGAACGACGGCCTGTTCGACCACGTGCCACCGCCCACACCCCCCTCGGGCACCGCGGACGAGTTCGCCGCCGGGCTGCCGATCGGCGCGGGCTTCAGAGTGCCCTGCATCATCGTCTCGCCCTGGACGATCGGCGGGTGGGTCGCGGGCGAGACCTTCGACCACACCTCCTGCCTGCGGTTCCTCGAACGGGTCACCGGAGTCGGGGAGCCCAATATCAGCGGTTGGCGACGCCGCACCTTCGGCGACCTCACCTCGGCCCTCGCCTTCCCCCGCTGGAACCCGAACCCGTGGCGCCGCGCGCTGTACCCGCTGGTCCCGATGCTCGGGCTCCAGCAGCCCGCACCCCCGCCACCGAGCCTGCCGGACACCGCCGAGCAGCTCAAGCGGGCCAAGCGGCAGGCCGCCGCCCTGCCCGCGCCCGCCGTTCCCGGCGCCGGCCGGCAGACCCCGCCCCGGCAGGAACCCGGCAGCCGCCGACGCCGCTGACGACGGCGGGGACCGGCGCTGTGGCCGGCACTTCGCCTCGGGGGGTGGACCCACGCCTCGCTGCCGGCCTGTCCGGATCCGGGTGACTCATGGCCGGAGCGAGGCGGCGCAGGACGTCGGGCGGTCGGCAGTGTGGAGCACGGACGCATCGTCCATGCGCAGCACACGGATGTCGAAAGGCGTACAGGACATGAGCGAGATCATCGCGGGAGTGGAGATTCCCGAAACGGCGGCGGCCGCCGAAGCCACCCGCGTCATGCAGACGATGACCAGCCCCCTCATCTACCATCACTCCCGACGTGTTTTCGCCTTCGGTGTCCTGCACGCGCGCAGGCTCGGCCTGGAGCCCGACCCGGAGCTTCTCTACCTGTCCGCCATGTTTCACGACACCGGTCTCCTGACGCCGTTTTCCGACGTCGAGCAGCGCTTCGAGGTCGACGGAGCCGACCACGCACGTGCGTTCATGCTCGACCGCGGGTTCCCGGCCGCGGCCGCGGACGTGGTGTGGACCGCGATCGCGCTGCACACGACTCCTGGAATTCCCGGGCGCATGGGCCCGGAGATCGCCATCACGAATCTCGGGGTACTGACCGACGTGCTCGGCCTGGCTCTGGACGAACTGGATCGCGGCCAGGTGGACGAGGTCGTCGCCACCCATCCGCGCGGCGACTTCAAGACCCAGTTCCTGCAGTCCTTTGTCGACGGACTCCGATACCGCCCGGAGACCACGAACGGAACCGTGAATTCGGATGTGCTGGAGCATTTCCTGCCCGGCTTCCGGCGCACCACCACGGTCGAGCGCATCATCGGCGCTCCGTGGCCGAGCTGATCGGGACGGCACGAAGACGCCTCCGGTGCGGGAGGGGCGGGGCTGCTGATCGGTCCCGTCCCTTCGGCACGCGGCACGGCCCGCCACCTTGCTGGGGGCTGTGCCGCCGGCTCTGGGCGCGTCCGACGGGCGGTGGCCATCGCGGTCGCGTCGCCGTCCGTCCATCTGGGCGGATCCGTGGTCGCAGGGCTGGGCGTCGGCCTGACGCGGCCACCTCCGCGCCCTCAGTGCGGTCCCCGACGCGAACGCGCGGTCGGAGGTCTTCTCGGCCGCCTATATGATCAGCTGTGCGACGTTGAGTCTTCCGTCCCTCGCGGCCGGGCTCGCGGCGCCCGTACAGGGGGCTGCGAGTCACGGGCTACCTGTACGTCGGCCTCGTCGGGGTGCCGTCCCGGGGGGCGGCCGTCCATGCCGGACGATCACGCGTTCCCGGGCGTACCGGCGCGATCCGGCAGGTACACGCTGGGAGAGCGGATCCCACGGGGAGCACACCCGCTGCTGACCGGCCGGCCTCCGCGGCGCTGTCTTCGAAGATCCCGCGTTCGCACGGGCGTCGCCGGGTCCGCACACTGGAGGAGGTAGTGATCCGTATGGGTGATGGTCGTGGGTCTGGACGGTCGGGGCTCGAGGACCTGCTCCAAGCCGAGTGGGAGAGGCACCGGCCCGCGGTCTTCGGCGCGGCCTACCGGCTGCTGGGCAGTGTGGCCGATGCCGAGGACGTGACCCAGGACGTCTGGCTGCGAGCGGCCGGAGCGGATCTGCAGGACATCGGGGATCTGCGGGCCTGGCTGGTGACGGTGGCCGCGCGGCGGTCGTACGACATTCTCAAGAGTGCCCGTTTCCGCCGGGAGACCTATGTCGGGCCGTGGCTGCCGGAGCCGCTGCTGACGGGGCCGGACGCGTCGCAGCCGGTACTCGTCGACGAGTCCGTCGGTTCGGCGATGCTCCTGATCATGGAGGAGCTGAGCCCGCCGGAGCGGGTGGCCTTCGTCCTGCACGATGTCTTCGGCCTCGAGTTCGTCCGGATCGCCCACGTGCTGGACGTCTCCGTGCCGGGTGCCCGGCAGCTCGCCTCGCGGGCGCGACGGCGGGTGGCCAAGGCGAAGCAGTCCGCGCCGCAGGCGTCGAAGGCGGAGCGCGAACGCCTCCTCACGGCCTTCCGGGCCGCCTACGAGGCCGGGGACCTGGCCGGACTGATCAGGCTTCTGCACCCGGACGCCGTCTATGTCACCGACGGCGGCGGCAAGGTCGCCGCGGCGCGCAAGCTCATCCACGGCCACGAGCGGGTCGCCCAGGTCATGGTCCGTACGGGGCGCCAGTGGCGCCCGGACCGCATCGACTTCGCGGAGGTCGGCGGCGAGCTCGCCCTCGTGTTCCACCGGGAAGGCCGGGTCTACTCCGTCGACACGGTCCAGATCACGGACGGCCTGATCGCCGCGTACCGCAGGGTCATCAATCCCGACAAACTCATGCGCCTCTGAGCCGTCACACTCCGAGGGGCTGCCTCGTCTCCCTGGCGAGAACGCAAGACGGGCGACGCAGGAACGCGGCGGAGCAGGTGAGAGCGATCGTGCAGCACGGCATACATGCACCTGCAGTCGATACGAGCCTGCGCGCGAGCGGGTTGTGCGCTGGGGTCGCCCTTCCCAGTAAGGATCTGTATGCAAGCCATCACTGTGCGGGACCGTGACGCCGGTCCCGCCGGGATGTCCCTGACGGACATGCCCCACCCCCATGCGGCGGAGAACGACGTCATCGTGCGGGTGCACGCGGCCGGCTTCACCCCCGGCGAGCTGGACTGGCCCGCCACCTGGACCGATCGCGCCGGCCGCGACCGGACGCCGAGCGTGCCCGGGCACGAGCTGTCCGGCGTCGTCACCGAGCTGGGGTACGGCACCACGGGCCTGAGCGTCGGCCAGCGGGTGTTCGGTCTGGCCGACTGGGCCCGTAACGGCACGCTCGCCGAGTACACCGCGGTGGAGGCCCGCAACCTCGCCCCGCTGCCGGCGGACATCGACCACACCGTGGCCGCCGCGTTGCCGATCTCCGGGCTCACCGCCTGGCAGGGCCTGTTCGACCACGGCCGCCTCACCACCGGCCAGACCGTCCTGATCCATGGCGCCGCGGGCGGTGTCGGCTCGATCGCCGTACAGCTCGCCCGCGAGGTCGGCGCCCGCGTCATCGGCACCGGCCGCTCCGCCGCCCGGGACAGGGCGCTCTCCCTGGGCGTGGACACCTTCATCGACCTGCAGACCGACAAGCTGGAGGACGCCGGCGAGGTCGACGTCGTGTTCGACGTGATCGGCGGCGACATCCTCAACCGCTCCGCCGCCCTGGTCCGCCCCGGCGGCACACTGGTGACCATCGCCATGCCGCCCGAGGTCCGGCCCAGGGACGGACGGGCGATCTTCTTCGTCGTCGAACCCGACCGCGCCCGGCTCACCGACCTGGCCGCACGCGTGAGGGACGGCCGGCTCAAGCCGGGCGTCGGCGCCGTGCGGCCGCTCGCCGAAGCACCTTCCGCCTTCGCCCCCGGCAGCAGCACCCCGGGCAAGACGATCATCCGCGTCGCGGAAGACTGAACAGGAGACCCCCCATGATCGGAATGCGGATCGCCGGCGGCGTGCTGGCCGCCGCCGCGCTGGCCGCGGCCACAGGCTGCTCGACCTCGGACCAGCCCACCCACGCGAAGGCGACGGCCGCAGCCGTCGCATCGCCCGCGGCCGTGACGTCCACGAGCCCCGCCGAAACTCTCAAGCCGCTCCTCCAGCAGGCCCTGCCGAACGTGAAGGGCAAGACGTTCACCTCGGCGATCGTCGACTTCCCGCCCCACGCACGCGCGATGCCGCACCGGCACGGCCAGGCGTTCGTCTACGCCTACGTCCTCCAAGGCACCGTGCGCAGCCAGATCCAGGGCCAGCCCGTGAAGACCTACCACCAGGGCGAGAACTGGGTCGAGTCGCCAGGTGCCCACCACGTCCTCACCGAGAACACCAGCCCGACCGAACGAGCCAAGCTCCTGGTCGTCTTCATCTCCAACACCGGAGACAAGCTCAAGGTCGACGACACGGCGTCGTAGACCGACGCAGCGCAGCTGACGGCACCGGGCCGCGCCCCACGCGGTCCCTGCCAGAACACACGTGACCGGCCGGCCCCACGCGGGCGAAGTGCGCGGCGCAGACCACAGCAACGAGACGAAGGAATCATGACCGACCCCCAGCGCGTCAACATCGGCAAGCAGCACCCGGCCCCCTACAAGGCCCTCATCGCCCTGTCCTCGGAGGTGGAGGAGGCGGCCACCGCGGCGGGCCTCGACCCACTGCTGGTCGAGCTGTTGCGGATCCGTACCTCCCAGATCAACGGGTGCGCGTTCTGCTTGCGCATGCACACCCGCGACGCCCTCAAGAAGGGCGAGAACCCCGACCGGATCGCCGTGCTGCCCGCATGGGAAGAGACCGGCTACTTCTCCGAGACCGACCGCGCCGCCCTCCGCCTGACCGAGGCGATCACACGCGTGCCGGACGGACACGTCGGCGACGAGGACTACAACGCCGCGGCGGCCGTGCTCACCGCGGATCAGGTCTCGGCGGTCGCCTGGCTCGCGACCGTGATGAACGCCTTCAACCGCGTCGCGATCACCAGCCGCTACCCCGTCGGCAACTGACTCGGCGACAGTGCCCGCAGCGGCAGGTGCTGCCTGCGTTGTGAAGTCGGTGGTGGCTGCGGCCGGCGCGAGCCGCCCCGGCCGCAGCCGAGCGCGGAGGCGTCCCGGACGGATGGCACATGCGCGAGGGCGCTGCGTCACCTGCTCATCGACCACCCCTGTCGGGCCACGGGCCGGTCCGCGTTCCCGGTCGTGAACGGGACACGGGCCCGGCGAAACGCGCAGGCCGGTCAGCGGGTGGGGTGGGCGCGGGCCAGGAGCAGGGCGATGTCGTCGTCCATCGGGCCGTCGGGCGCCAGGGTGTCGACGACCGATGCGCACAGGTCGTCGAGACTGGACACGGGGCGGGCGAGCGCGGTGGCCAGCCGCCGCATTCCGCCTTCGACATCGTGGTCCATCTCGATCAGACCGTCGCTGTACAGCCCGATGACGCTGTTGTCCGGCAGCTCCACTTCGGTCGACTCGAAGGAGCCCAGCCCCACCCCGATGGGTGCACCTGGACGTATGTCGGCGAACTCGACCGATCCGTCCGGGAAGAGGATCACGGGCGGGGGATGGCCCGCGCTGGACATGGTGCATCGCCGGGATGCCGGGTCGTACACACCGTAGAGGCAGGTGGCTCCGAAGGCCCAGGGGGAGGTGACGTCGGCGGAGCGTTCACGAGCGATGTCGGCGGCGACTTCATCCATGGTGCGCAGCAGTTCGTCCGGCGGCAGTTCCAACTTGGTGAGCACACGCGTCGTGGTGCCCAGCCGTGCCATGGTGACAGCTGCGTTGATGCCGTGACCGACGACGTCTCCCACGACCAGGGCCACGCGGGCGTCAGGCAGTTGGATGACGTCGAACCAGTCGCCCCCGACGCCGACGTACGTGTCCGCGGGCAGGTAGCGGGTGCACACCTCGACCGTGCTGCCGCCCGACAAGTGGTGGGGCAGCAGGTCGCGTTGTATCGCGAGCGCGGCCGTGCGCTCTCGCGTATAGCGCAGGGCGTTGTCGATGATCAGTGCGGCCCGGGCCGCGAGTTCCTCGGCAAGAGCGAGGTCGGCCCTGCTGAACGGGACCGGGTTCTGGCTGCGCACGAAGACGGCGACGCCGAGTGTCGTCCCGCGGGCCTGCAGAGGAACGACCATGAGGGAATGCATTCCGGTCTCCCTGATGACCCGGGCCCGATCCGGGTCATTGTCGAGCCAGGTGCCGGGCGAGGTGTCGAGAACGGGCTCGAAGTGGGACGCGCGGTTTCTGAGCACCGTGATGAATGGGGATTCCGGTGGAACGTAGACGGGCGTTCCCCGCGCCCAGAGAGACTCGCGAAGATCGGCGTGGATGGAGGCGGCGCCGGCGCGGTAGAAGCCGGGGATGCTCGTATCGGTGGGCTTGAGGCGCCGCAACGGCTCCTTGTCCAACGGCACGGCCTCGACGAGGTCGATGGTGACGTAGTCGGCGAGGTTCGGTACCGCCGTCTCCGCCAGCTTCTGGCTGGTGACCAACGGGTCCAGATCCGTTCCGATGCGGCTCTTCGCTTCGTTGAGCACACGAAGCCGTCCGCCTTCCTGCCTCGCGTCGGCCCGCATAGCCACGGAGCAGACGCCCAGTGGCCGGCCGTCCGGCGCATCGAGGCGGACGAAGGCCACACGGTAGTAGCGGTCGGGAGCCCGGTTCTCGTCCGGCCACAGTTCGTGCCCGAGCAGTGGCACACCGTTGCGCAGGACGCGCGCCATGGCGCGTTCCAGGAACTCCGGGTGATGAGCGCGGAACACGTCGGTGACATGACGGCCCGGCCCCGGCTCGGTTTGGTAGATGTCCTGGTTGTGCACGCTGTCGTTGGACCAGATACAGCGCAATTCCCGGTCCCAGACGGCCAGGCTGATGGGGGAGTGGTGGAAAAGCGCGTCCACCGCGGCGGAATCCAGGGCAGGCCGGCCGAACGCGTTCCGCCCCCATACGAGCCAGCCCGCGCCGCCGTCGGCCTGCAGCGGAGTGACGTGCAGATCCGCGGTGGCCTCACGGCCGTCGCTGCGGCGGATGTGCACCCGCCCCGACCAGGGGTCGCCGGCGACAACCTGGGGACTTTCGGAGGCGCCCGGAGCCAGCAGCCCCTCGGCGGGCCGGTGCAGCACTTGGTCGGCCGAAAACCCCCACAGGCGTTCCGCGGCCCCGGTCCACGCGGACACCGTCCTGTCGGCACCGAGCACTGCCAGGACGTCACCCGGCTGGACGGCTCCCTCTTCCGTGGACGATCGCGTAGAGCCATCAGTGGACATAGTGCAACTATGCCGCGCATATGGGGCCCCTTCCACGGCAGCAGGCCGCGGTGATCCACCTGGTGCCACCGGGGCCGTGACACAGCGGGGCACGAGGCTCACGCGCCGCGGTGGCGTCGCTGCCGGCGTCATGGCGGGGCGCGGGCACGGAACTGTGCTGCCGGTGGCGGGCATCACTGGTCAACGAAGCCGCACCACCGCGGCTGAGGCCCGTGAGCACTGGTTATTCCCGTGCCTGGGTCACCGGTCGGGTGACACAGTGTCAGGCATGTCGATCCCACCACTTCCCCGTCAGCTCACCCGCACCCGCAACTTCACCCTCGGTGCACCCGCCCGTTTCACCGTGGCGCCGGATGGCGCCCGTGTCCTGTTCCAGCGGACCCGGGCCGGGGACGACCCGGTCGGGTGCCTGTGGGCGCTCGACGTCGCGACCGGCGCGGAGCGGCTGCTGGCAGACCCGGCCGTGCTGCTCGGTGGCGCGGCAGAGGAGGTGCCGGAGGAGGAGCGCGTCCGGCGTGAGCGCGCCCGGCAGCGAACCTCCGGGATCACCGACTACGCCACCGACACGGCCGTGCGGGTGGCCGTATTCGCGCTCTCCGGTCAGCTGTGGGTGGCGGACACGGACTCCGGTGCCGTGCGGCGGCTGCCCGCACGGCAGCCCGTGGTGGACCCGCGCCCCTCCCCCGACGGGCGGCACATCGCCTACGTCTGCGGCGGCGCGCTCCGGGTGATCGGTGCCGACGGCAGCGGCGACCGAGCGGTGGCCGCACCCGAACCGGCGGAGGGACCCGACGTCTTCTTCGGGCTGCCGGAGCATGCGGCGAGCGAATCGATGGGACGCCACCGGGCGTACTGGTGGGCACCGGACGGGGAGCGGCTGCTGACCACCAGGGTGGACAACCGCGAGGTCCGGCTCTGGTACATCGCCGATCCGGCCGACCCCGCCAAGCCGCCGCGCACCGTGCGCTACCCGCAGGTCGGTACCGCCAACGCCGAGGTCACGCTCTGGATCGCCGACCTGGCGGGCAACCGCACCGAGGTCCGCTGGGACCGGTCCGGCTTCGAGTACCTGCCCGCGGCAGGCTGGGACGCGCACGGTCCGTTCGCCGCCGTGCTCAGCCGCGACCAGCGCACCCTCCGGATCATGGCCATCGACCCGGCCGACGGTGCGACCAGCCTGCTGGCCGAGCGGCACGACGAGCGCTGGGTGGAGCTGCTGGTGCCCGGGGTGCCGGCCCGCACAGCCACCGGACTGCTGGTCGACCACCTGGACCGGGGCGAGACCCGGCACCTGAGCATCGACGGCACGCCGGTCACGCCGGCCGGCCTGCAACTGCACGAAGTGCTCGCCGTGGACGGCGACACGGTGCTCTTCGTGGCCGCCACGGAGCCCACCGAGCGCCACCTGTGGAGGTACCACCCGAGCGAAGGCGTACGTCGGCTGACCGAGCAACCGGGTGTGCACTCCGGCGCACTTGGCGGCGGCACGCTCGTGCACACCGCCCGCACGCCGGACCGGCCGGGTTCGCTCACCGCCGTGCACCCGCTGTCCGAGACCGGCCGACCGCAGCCGGATGGCCCCGCACCCAGAGAGATCACCTCGTACGCCCAGCGGCCACTCCTGGAACTGCGCGTCGAGTCCGCCGCCGTCGGCCCGCGCGAACTGCGCACGCACCTCTTCCTCCCCTCCTGGCACCGGCCCGGCGACGCCCCGCTGCCGGTGCTGGTCGACCCCTACGGCGGCCCCGCCATGCAGAAGGTGCTGGCCGAGCAGTCCGGTCACGCCTTCGTCTCGCAGTGGTTCGCCGAACAGGGCTTCGCGGTGCTGGTGACGGACGGCGCCGGCACCCCTGGGCGCGGGCCGCGATGGGAGAAGGAGATCTTCGGCGACCTGATCGGCCCGACCCTCGACGACCAGGTCGCCGCGCTGGCCGCGACCGCCGAACGCCGCCCGGAGCTGGACCTCGGCCGGGTCGGCATCCGCGGCTGGTCGTTCGGCGGGATACTGGCCGCCGCCGCGGTGCTGCGCCGGCCCGACGTCTTCCACGCCGCGGTGGCCGGCGCCCCGCTCACCGACCAGCGGCTCTACGACGCCTGCTGGAAGGAGCGCTTCCTCGGCCTGCCCGACCAGTACCCGGAGCACTACGAGATGTCCTCGCTGCTCGCCGACGCTGCGCACCTCAGCCGTCCGCTGCTGCTGATGCACGGGCTCGCGGACGACAACGTCTTCGCGGCTAGCACGCTGCGGCTGTCTGCCGCTCTGCTGGCCGCCGGGAAGCCGCACGAGGTGCTGCCGCTCAGCGGGATGACACACGCCGCGCCGACCGACGACACCTTCGCCCGGCTGCTGGGCCACCAACTGGAGTTCCTCCAGCGGCATCTGGGCGGCGATACGACCCGCCGGCCCCGCAGGTGACCTGAGTCGGAGAAGCCGTCGACGGCTCGGCATCCGTCGTCCAGCCCGAAGAGCCCGGCCGGTGCGTCATGTTCGAGAGGCCCGCACGACCCGCATCGGGTGTGGCGGCTGGTCAGTCGCGGGGGACGGGGTGGAGCAGGGGTTGGCCGGTGGCGTAGCGGCGGACCTGCTCGACGATGAGGCGTTCGGCGCGCGGGCGGAAGGAGGCGGAGCCGCCTGCGACATGAGGAGTCAGGAGGACGCCGGGTGCGTGGCGCAGCGGGTGGTGGGCGGGCAGTGGTTCGGGTTCGGTGACGTCGAGGGCTGCGCGCAGGCGCTCGCGGGTGGCTTCGGCGAGCAGGGCGTGGGTGTCGAGTGTGCGGCCGCGTCCGACGTTGACGACGAGTGCCCCGTCGGGGAGGGCGGCCAGTTCCTTGGGGCCGATGAGGCCGATGGTGTGCGGGTTTTCGGGCAGGACGAGGACGAGGATGTCGGTGTGGGGGAGGAGGCCGGGCAGGTCGGGGACGGCGTGGACGTCCTGGTCGGGGCGCGGGCGGCGGGCGACGCGGGTGACCTGGGCTTCGCAGGCGAGCAGGCGGCGTTCCAGGGCCGCGCCGATGGAGCCGTAGCCGACGATGGTGACGCGCGCGTCGGCGAGGGAGCGGGTGAAGTGCGGCTGCCAGCGGCCGGCGCCCTGGTCGGCGATCCACTGCGGTAGGTCGCGCTGTGCGGCCAGGATCAGGGACAGGGCGTGTTCGGCGGTGGAGGCGTCGTGCAGCCCCCGGCCGTTGTGCAGGTCGACGTGGGCGGGCAGCCGGGGCAGGAGTTTCTCGACGCCCGCGCTGAGCGACTGCACGGCGCGCAGGCGCGGGAGGCGGGGCAGGAGGCGCGGCGCGTCGGGCACGGCGTAGGGCATGACCCACAGCCCGATGTCGGCGAGCACGTCCGCATCCGGCTCGCTGTGCGGCGTCACGCCGTCCCAGATGTGCACCGCGACGCCGGCGGGCCAGGGCCCGTGGCGGCGGTCCAGATCGGGCCAGGGAAGCAGCACGCCGGTGGCGATCTGGTGAACGGCTCTGGTCACAGGGCTCTCCTTCTCCTACCGTGTTTCCGTCCAGTAGAACACTTTCCATCTCACGGAAAACAGGGGGTCAGGTGTGACAGCGACGTCTCCTGCCACCGACACCGCGACGGCCGCCTCCACGGGCGCCGGGTTGTGGCGGTCCGCCCGCGCCCGGTACCTGATGCCGGTCGCGTTCGTCACGTACTCGCTCGCCTATCTCGACAAGTCCAACTACGCGATCGCGTCAGCGGGCGGCATGGCCGGTGATCTGGGGTTGTCCGCCGGGACGGACTCCCTGATCGCCGCGTCGTTCTTCCTCGGCTACTTCTTCTTCCAGATACCGGGAACGATCTACGCCGAACAGCGCAGCGCCCGCCGGCTGGTCGCCTGCTCGACCGTGGCCTGGGGACTGCTCGCGGTGATGCAGGGCCTGCTGAGCAGTCCGGCCCAGCTGATCGCGGTCCGTTTCGCACTGGGTGTCGTCGAGGGCGCGGTGCTGCCGTCGATGGTGATGCTGCTGGGGCGGTGGTTCACGCGGGGTGAGCGGGGACGCGCCAACACCCTGCTCATCCTGGGCAATCCCATCACCGTGATGTGGCTGTCGGCCTTCTCGGGCTGGCTGGTGTCGGTCGCCGACTGGCGCGTGATGTTCATCGCCGAGGGCGTGCCCTCGGTGGTGTGGGGCCTGTGCTGCCTGTGGCTGATCAAGGACGGTCCCGAGCAGGCCCGCCGAGTGGGCGAACAGGAACTCGCCCTGCTGCGGGACGACTTGGCCGCTGAGCGTGCGGCCGCACCGCCGGTCGCCGGCACCCTGCGCGAGCAGTACGCCCGCGTGCTGCGCTCGCGTCCGGTGCTGCTCATGGCGGCGCAGTACTTCTTCTGGTCCTTCGGTATGTACGGCTTCGTCTTCTGGCTCCCGGCGATCGTGAAGAAGGGCTCGGGCGAGGGCATCGGCGCCACTGGCCTGCTCACCGCGATCCCGTACGCGTGCGCGGCGGCGGCGATGCTGTTCAACTCCCGCCTGTCCGACCGCAGCGGGCGACGCCGCCTGGCCGTGTGGCCCTGGCTCGCCGGCGGCGGCCTCGCCCTGCTCGCCTCCTATGCGGCCGGCGGCAACTTCCCCCTGGCCCTGACCCTGCTGGTGGTGGCGGGGCTGTGCCTGTACGCGCCCTACGGTCCCTACTTCGCCCTGGTCACGACGCTCGCCCCGCCCGGCATCGCGGGCGCCGCCGTCGCGCTGGTCAACTCGTTCGGCGCGCTCGGCTCCTTCGCCGGGACGTACCTGGTCGGCTGGGTACGGGCCACGCCGCTCGGCGACGCGGGAGCGTTCGGACTGATGGCAGCCTGCGCCCTGCTCGCCGCCGCGCTGACGCTGACCGTGGCAGAGCCCGCGCCGACCGCCCGCCCGGTGCGGGTACGTTGATCACGGCAACGGGGGGCACCATGCACGCCGCCCCCCGGGGCCACGTCAGCGGCAGGAGACGAGGGAAAGGCGCACACGGTGACCACACCATCCGGCGACGACATGCTGGGCCGGGGACTGCGACTGCTCTCCGTCCTGGCCGAGCACCCCGCCGGCCTGGGCGTGAGCGCCGCCGCCCGCGCCGCCCGGCTCCCCGTCAGCAGTGCCCATCGCCTGCTGGGACGCCTGGTGGAGGAGCGGTTCGCTGTCTACGACGAGGACACCCGGCGCTACGCTCTGGGCTCGCGCGTGCTGGAGCTCTCCCGGGGCTTCCAGCGCTCACCCGCCGGCTACTCGGTGGCAGCGGAACCGATGCGCCGTCTGGCCGCGCGCACGGGCCTGCCCGTCATCGCGGGGATCCTGGACGGCACCGAGGTCCTGCTCGTGCTGTCCGTGCAGGGCACGCAGCATCTGCAGTTGCGCAGCGCCGAGGGGACCCGCAACCCCTGGCACGCCACCTCTCTGGGCAAGGCGCTGGCGGCCGCCCTGCCGAAGGAGGAGCGTGAGCGCCTGCTGTCCGGCCCGCTCCCGGCGGTGACGCCCCGCACGATCACCGACCCCGAGCGGCTGCGCGCGGAACTGGCGCACGTAGGGGAGCGGGGCTGGTCGGAAGTGGAGGAGGAGAACGAGATCGGCGTCCGCTCGATCGCGTGCGCGCTGCCCGAGGCTCCCGCGGGCGCGCGCCCCCTCGCCGTCTCGCTGGCCGCCACCGTCATCCTCACCGACGCCGACCAACTCCGCGCTCTCGCGCCCGCATTGCGGGACTGCGCGGCGGAGATCGCGGCACGTATGTCCGCCTGACCCGGAGCCGCGGCTGCGGGCTGCCACCCGGCGCTGGCGGTCCCGGGCTCAGTAGTGCAGCTCCGCCCAGGTGTTCGGGCCTACGATGCCGTCGACGCTCAGGCCCCGGTCGCGCTGGAAGTTGCGGACCTGGTTCTCCGTACGGCTGCCGAAGATGCCGTCGACACCGCCGACGTTGTAGCCCCAGTAGTTCAGCAGGCACTGGGCGTGGGTGACCGCCGCTCCGGTGGAACCGCGGCGGATGGTCGACTGATGGTGCGGCGAGCATCCGTGCTCCGAGGCCGGCGCCAGGCGCGTGGCGCCCGCCGCGGGGGCGGCCGTCGCCTGCGGCACGGCCGCCGCCCCGCTGAGCGCAAGGACTGCTGCCGCAGTGGCCAGTAACCGGGTGCTCTTCCTCATCTTGTGGGTCTCCCCTCCGACGCCGGTGGCGCGCACCGGTGATCCCCTGGCCGTCTCGTCGGGGGCTGCATACTCCGCCGCGACACGGCCGGCCTGAGGCACCGGCGCTCCCTGACGGCTGCCCAGTCTTCTCACCACCGGGTCGGCGGCCAAGACGGATTCCGGCACCGCCCCGGCCGCTGCAGGGTACCGGCCACTTCGTGGTGTCAGCGCAGCTCAACAGCCCCGCAGGCCCTGCGCAGGCCGGGTTGCCGGCGTGCGGCGCCTTTCGGGCAGGGTCCTCAACTGCCCGTGGCACGTGACCAGGTCACTGGCAGGAGGAGCAGTCCGGGGCCCGCACGCGTGCGGAGACCTTGCATCGTTCAACCACGGCTCAACACCGGCACACAGGTCGCCCCGGCGGGCAACCGATGGTCCCGGCGTGCTCAAATCCCTCCCGGCCGGAGGACATCAGCGAGCCGGGGACCCGGGCCGCGGTCCGGTCATGGGCGGGTGAGGGTGCCGTCGGAGGTGAGGTGGACGGCGTGTGGACCGAAGTCGTACTCGGAGACGTCCGAGACGAGATCGATGGCGTCGCCGCCGGGTTCGGGTGTGCCCGGCTCGATCAGCTGCGCGGGGCTGAGGCGTCCGGTGGCGTAGGTGCCGTCGCTGTGGAGGGTGACGTGGAGGACGGCGCTGGTGGAGAGGGCGCCGCCGAGGGCGAGGACCTTGTAGGCGGTGAAGTTGCCGAGGCTGTAGGCGATGAGGCGGCCCTTGTAGAACTCCATACCGCGCAGGACGTGGGGGCCGCTGCCGATGACGAGGTCGGCGCCGGCGTCGATGACGGCGTGGCTGAAGCGGTAGGGGTCGCCGCGGTTCTCGCCGAGGAAGTATTCGGTGCCGGGTTCGACGTGCGTGCGGTCGGGGCCTTCGGCGCCGGCGTGCATGGTGACGATGACGATGTCGGCCATGGTCGCGGCGCGGGCGGTCAGTTGCCTGGCGGCGGGGATGTCGGTGAGGTCGTTGGCTCCTTGGTCGGGGGCGAAGCCGATCAGGGCGATACGGATTCCGTGGACCCGCTGGAGTGTGATCTGGCCCAGGCGGCCGGTGTAGGGCAGGTTCACCGAGCGCAGGGCGGCAAAGGTCTCGCGCCGGCCCCGGGCGCCGAAGTCGTCGATGTGGTTGTTGGCGGTGTTCAGGACGGTGAATCCGGCGTTTTTCAGCCGGTGGGCGTAGGAGGGCGGGGCGTGGAAGGCGAAACAGTGTGGGCTGTCGTTGTCCTCGCACTTGCTCGGCCCGCCGGTGGCGAGGGTGCCTTCCAGGTTGCCGAGGACGACGTCGCCGGTGAGCAGGTGGGCGACGGAGCCGAAGAGGGAGGCGCCGCCGTCGGGGGGCAGGTCGTCGGGGAGGGAGCCCATCACGAGGTCCCCCACGGCCGTGATCCGCACGGTGCCGGTGGGACGCGGAGGGGCCGCTGCCGGTGGCTTGGGAGCCGGGGTCCTGACCGTGCGCGCGGGGGTGTGGGCGGCGCCGGCGGAGACCGGCTTGTCCAGGCTGCCGTGCTGAGCGAACGCCGCCGCGGCCACCATGCCGATCGCCACCAGGCCGACGAGGCACGGCCAGCAGCGGCGCACCGCCTTGTGCCGCTCCCGCAGCCGGGCGCGCTGTTCGTCGGACATGATCATCTGTTCATGTTAGGAAGCGAGCGCTCGTACCTCGTGGAGGGCGAGCGCTGGCGTGTTGCCCTGCCGGCACGGCCGGCCGTGGTCGTCGGCGCCGGGCACGGCGTCCGCCTCCCCGCCGCCGGGCGCCGGATCGAGCCAGCGGGACACGGCCCGGCCCAGGCCCGCGTTGCGGCGCCACGGATAGTGGCCACCTGCCTGCGCACGTCCCCACCCGCCCGCACGCTACGCGCCGGATGCGGCGCGGGCGCCGTCGGGGTGCGGCCTGCGTCCGCGGTGGTGCCATGCGGGCGACGCTCGCCCTCACCACGGCCGGGCGAGTTGTCCCGCGGGGGTTCGCGGGGGGGGCGAGGACTTCGGTAGCGGGAAAGGCCTTCACCCCCTCGCTCGGGGGTGAAGGCCCAGACCTCATGAGCAGCGCCAGAGGTCAGCGCTTGAAGACGTCCTTGATCTTCTCCTTGGCCTGGCGTGCATCGCCCTTGGACTTTTCGGCCTGGCCCTCGGCGACCATCGGGTCATCGACGGCGGCTCGTCCCGCGGCTCTCTTGAGCTTTCCCTTGGCCTGCTCGGCCTTGGCCTTTGCCTTCTCACCAGCCGACATGACAGACGCGCCTCCTGCCCTGTGTCACGATCTGTCCGGGTTTCCGGATGCCTGCCGGGTGCCCGGCGTCGCCTCGCACAAACAGGTGCTACCGCCATGAACAGGCGGTACGGCGCGGTCTCCGGGCGCGCGGGGCCGATGCCCCGCACGGCAGGCCCGCGCCGTACCCCGTGCGCGACCGTCTTTCGCAGACACGTTCCGCGATCGAGCGAATGCGTGTTTGTGCGGGCCGTGCGCGGCTACTTCGGCCGGTGAGGTTGGGAACGCAGCCTCGCCGAGCCCCTGCCCGTACAGCAGGGGCCCGGCATGCACCGCTCACCTGGACGGCCGTCCTTGCCCGTCCGGGCGACTCAGCACCGTAGCCGAGTGGCCGGGCTTAAGGCCGGGCGTACCGCAGGTGCCGCCGCTCGGCCAGCTCCTCCGCGCTCACCAGGGTCAGCACCGGGGTACCGGGCGGCGCGAACATGGTCACCACCAACTCCGACTGCGCGTCCGGCAGGTTGTTGGCGCCCAGGTAGTGGATCACGTCGCCTCCGGGCTCGAACACGGCGTCACCGGCCTTGAGCACCCGGGGCGGCTGCCCCTCCAGCTCGAAGAGGATCTCGCCCTGGGTCACGTAGCCGAAGAGCGGCCCGGGGTGCCGGTGCGGCGGCGCGCCCGGGTCGCCGGGCGACAAGGTGACCCGGACGGTCCTGGCCTCGGAGCCTGCCGGCATCCCGGCCGTCGCCTCCGGCAGGGTGGCGATCACCTCGACGCCCGGGGGCAGATGCGCGTGCTCAGCACTCACGTGTTTCTCCATTCGGGAAGAGTCACAGTGAAGACAGGACGGCCTCCCGATCTGTGACAGCCCCCCAGCCCCCCCCCGGGAAGGGCCGGCGCCGCGCAGACCGGTGAGCGAGCAGGTAGGCCCTGGCAGCAGTGACACGGTGCACCACCACCTGATCGCCTGCCCAGGCCGGCAGGCCCGGCCCCCCGGCGAGCCCCTGCCCGCCTGCCGGGCCTGAAGTGCGCACCCGCACCGAGCGCACCGCCGTCCTCGACGACACACCTTCGGCTGCGCGGACACTCCAGCCCAGCAGGCAGAGATCGTCAATTCGATCACTGCGCCGGTTCGCCACCGGGCCGCTCCGCCCGCAGCATGGAGAAGATCACCTGCTCGTGCCACCGGCCGCCGCGCCACTGCGCGGAGCGCAGCACGCCCTCCCTGACGAAGCCCGCCTTCTCCAACGCGCGCTGCTCGGCGAGGTTGGCGCAGTCCGTCCAGGCCTGGAGCCGTTCGGTCCTGGTGTGGTCGCAGAGGTACTCGGCCAGCAGCCGCTGGGCCTGCGTGCCTATACCGCGGCCGTGCGCGGCGGGTACCAGGCCGATCGCCAGGGTCCAACAGGTGGAGGTGGACGGCCGCCCCCAGGTGCCGGCGCACCACTCGACCCGGCCCACCGTCCGGCCCGCCTCCGCGACGGAGAGCACGCCTGCGTCGGCGCTGAGCAGCCCGGTCTCCGTGAACTCCCGACGCAGCCCGGCCGACGAACCGAAGCCGAACCACTGGTAGGGGCCGGTGCCCTCCGGCCCGCTGAACTCCCGTTCGAACAGGTCGAGATCGTCGGCAGTCACCGGGCGCAGCATGATCTCATCGGACATGGAACGACTCCTGATCCTGTCCGCCACACGGTTGGACCCCGCATGGCGGGCGTGGGCAACGGCGTCCGGCTCTTCCACGCATCAAGCCGCGCCCCGCAGGTTGCCGCCGGGAGCGAGGTGCTGCGGCAACCTGCCTGCCCGACCGCCCGAGTTGCGGGCCGACTCCCCGGGCGCACACGTCCCGCGCTGGTGGTCGGGCAGCGCGGCGGCATGCAACGGCGCCCCACAGATCACGTCCTGCAACTGCCGTGTCAACGCGAGCGCCTCCGGCGCCAGGCGACCACCGCGGCACCGAGGAGGAGTATCCCGAGGACGATCGCCGCTGCCACGTACAGGCCGGGGGTGGCCCAGGAGGGCCCCGGCCAGACGTCCACGGCTACCTCGGCGGTGTTGTTGGCGGTTGCGGCGTCATGGCTGGAACGCCCGGCCTCGCCGTCGGAGACGGTGACGCGCCCCCCGCGTCGAGCGACGTCCTTGTCGATGCGGAGGGTGAAGGGGAAGGTCGTCGTGGTTCCCGCGGCTCCGGCCCGCGCCGTACACACGTACCGACGCGCCCTCGGCTGGCGTACCGACGCAGTGGTCAGGGGAGTGCCGTACGGGTCGAGAGCGCGGCATTCCTGGTCGATCACCTCCTCGTCCCTTTCGAAATCGTAGGGGGAGGACACGACGGTGGTGCCCCGCGGAACCGTGAACTCGACCCGCACCGATGCGGGCAGCGCACCGGGACCGTTGTTGCGCACACCGACGCGCACCTTGGCCAGGCTGCCGACCGGTCCCCGGGCGGTGCCGGCGAGGGCGACCAGGTCGGACGTGTTGCGCACCGACACCTTCACTTCCGACAAGCTCGCGTCCGCCGTCCCCGCAGACCGGGCGTCGGTGGGTACCAGCCGGAGCGCGGATCCCTTGCCGGGCCTGTACTGCGACGCCAGTTGGTCCGGGGGCACGTAGTCGGTCCCGATGGCGGCGGCCTGGAAGGAGACGCTCGGGTACGTGGCATCACGGCCGACTCTGAGGACCTCCCGCGCGGCGAGGCGGTAGGACCCGCCAGGGGGGATGACGACGTCGGCGGCCGGCAGGCGGCACCACGTCGATGTGTCGCCCCGGTAACCGCAGTTGCTGTGCTTGTCGGCCGGGGTGAGGCCGTCTCGCGTGCTCATGAAGAGGGCGACTCCGCGGGCCGGCACGTCGCCGGTGTTGCGTACGGTCAGGGAGACGGCGAGGCTGCCGTCCGGGTCGACCTCGCGTCGATCGGCGTGCGCGTCGACCGCCAGCGTCGGCTTTCCGATCACGATGCGGGAGCTTCCAGTGACGGCGGGCCGGCCGGCCGAGGTCACCCGATAGCGCAGCACCCCCGAGTCACCCGGCCTGGTGCCCTGCGCTGGACGCAGGTGGAAGTACTGGCGGAGCCCGCCCCGGCCGGGGGCCCCGTCCTGCCCCGTGCAGCGGAAGACGGGCAGATGCACGGGACAGGCGTCCAGCGCCCGCTTGATGATGGCGATGCCCTTCAAGTCGCTTGCGTCGAAGGTGACGGTGACCTTGGCAGCCTGCCTCTCCTCGATGTGCAGGTCGGTGGTGTCGTGGGGGTCGCGCGAGACGTAGAAGACCGATGGTGCGACGAGTTCGGGCCCGGAAGGCGGCGCGCAGCCGACGAGGCCCGCCAGCAGCGCCGCCAGGACAAGGACCGGCCCGACGGCCACCCGGGCCCGCTCGATGAGGGCGGAAGCTCTCGTTCGCCCCACCCCGAGACGGCACTTGGCTTCCGTATACGCGTCCATTCGGATCACCCTGCCAGGCGAACATCACATCCGTGCATCCGTGGTTCAACGCTCCGTTCGCGGGCACCGATCAGCGGCTGGTCGAGCTGACGCAACGCCCGAACCGCTACGTTGGGCGCTCGGATCACCACCGGCGGAAGGGGACGGGGCATGTCTGAGCCGCACTGGATCGGGCTGGCCGACGCGGTGCGCGGGGTCCGCGCCGAGTTGCGGGCCGCCATGGCGGAGGGGGAGGACGAACGGGTGCGGTTCGACGTGGACGAGATCGAGATGGAGTTCGCGGTGGAGGTGCGCCGTGACGAGCGGGTCGAGGGTGGCGTGCGGGTGTGGGTGGCCAGCGTCGGGGCGTCGAACGGCGCATCGCAGGCCACGACGCACCGGCTCCGGGTCACCTTGAGTGCGACGGACACGGTGACCGGCCGTTCTCTGCGCATCGCGGACGGGCGGCAGGAGGGCGGCATGCCGCCGCGATGACGCACACCCACAGGGAGAGGGGATTCGGCCATGGATCAGGCCCTGGTGGCGGAGATCGGCGCGGGGGAAGCGTACGGCTCCGGCTATCTGGTGGCGCCCCGGCTCGTGCTGACCGCCGCGCACGTGGTCGCGGGTCTGCGGCCGCACGAGCAGGCGCAGGTGCGTTTTCTGTCCGGTGCCAAGGTCTTGCGCTGCCGCCTTGTCTGGCCGGAGTCCGGCGCCGGTGGTGAGACCGCGCTCGACGCGGCGCTGCTGGAGATCTGCGATGCGGAGTGGGAACCGCCGCCGGGAGCCGGCCTGACCCGATGGGGGCGGCTGACCAGTTCCGTTCCCGGCATCGCCTGCGAGATGGCCGGCTTCCCATGGGCACAGCGGCGGCCCGACGGGACCCGCGAGGTCGAGCAGCGGGTCGGAACCATCAATCCGATCACCGGGACCCTGCGCGGCGAGCACCAGATCGACGTCCAGGGCGCCGTCCCGCAGCGACCGGGCCCCGGCTCGCCGTGGGCGGGCCTGTCGGGCGCGGCCGTCCTGTGCGGTCCGTTCGTGACGGCTGTGATCACGGAGGACACGCGCCATCACGCCCATGGGCGGCTGACCGCCGTGCCCGTTGAACGGCTCCTCGCGGATGAGGGATGTCGCGCGACGCTGCGCCGGTCGTCCGGGAGCGAGCCGCTGCTGGAGAGCGTCGAGCTCGACCCCTTGCTCACCGGCCCTGACACGCTGCCCTGCCCCCGCACACCGGCCGCGTTGCTGCGCGCCGACGCCGAGGTCGTGCGCTTCCGCGGACGCGACGCCGAACTGCGCCGCCTGATGCGGTGGTGCGACGGTGCGGGCGCGCGCGTACGACTGCTCACCGGCCCCGGCGGACAGGGCAAGTCCCGGCTTGCCCGGGAGCTGGCTGCCCGGCTGCGGGCCCAGGGATGGGTCACCGGACACGTCGGTGACACCGCCGACGTCCAGCGGGCCGGCCTGGCGTTGGCCGGGCTGCGGGCACCCACGCTGCTCGTGGTCGACTACGCCGAGACCCGCCCGGGCCAAGTGAGCGACCTCATCGTCGCCGCCAGACACCACCGGAGCGGCGTCCCCTTGCGCCTGCTGCTGTTGGCCCGGTCGGCCGGAGAGTGGTGGGAGGAGCTGGCGCGCTCGAGCCGCGAACTGCACTCGGTGGTGCGCCAGGCGCCCGTGGATGTGCTGGGACCGCTGGACGACACGGCCGACCAGCGACGCCTGGCCTTCCGGGAGGCATGGGAGGACCTGGCGACCCGGCTGCGCGACCTGCACCCGGACCGCCCGGGCGCGTCGATCCCTGCCTGTCCGCCGCCTCCGCCGTCCCTCTCGTCCGAGCGGTACGGCTCGCCGCTCACCCTGCAGATGGAGGCGCTGGCCCTCCTGCTCGAACCCGGCCGCGCCCCTCATGCCGTGAGCGCAGAGGAGGTCATCCTCGACCACGAGGCCCCCTACTGGGCCAACGCCGCCACGACGTACGGCGTCACCCTGCATGTCCGCATCCAGCGGCGCGCCATCGCCGCCGCGTGTCTGTGTGGCGCCGAGGACGAGGAGCAGGCTCGGGCGCTGCTCGCCCGCGTCCCTGGGCTGGCCGACCAGACGGAGGACATGCGGACGCGGATCGCGTCCTGGCTGCGCGACCTCTACCCGCCCGCGTATCCAGCCGTGGCCGGCTCCGACACCGGCGGCCGGGTCTGGGGATCGCTGCAGCCCGACCGGCTCGCCGAGTACCTCGTCGCCACCATGCTCGGGGACACGCCCGGGCTTCTGGACGCCCTGCTCGCCGTCGCTTCACGGGCGCAGGCCCATCAGGCGCTGACCGTCCTCACCCGTGCGGCGGTCCGCCACGCCGCCGCCTCCGATCTTCTGCGGGCGCTCGTCGCGTCCCGGTGGGACCTGCTGCCGGTGGCGGCGGGGGTGGCCGTGCAGAGTGAGCAACCGCAGCCGCTGCTGGCCGGGCTCGACCAACTCGCGGCGAACCTCACGGCGCAGTCGTGGCATGGTCAGATCGACGAGCTCCTCGATTTGACCGATGGCCTTCCGCAGTACAGCAGCCTTCTCAACGCACCCGCCACGAAGATCACGCAGAGCGTGGTCGACGTCCTTCGCGCCCTGGCCGCGGCGCACCGCAGCAACCGTGTATGGCTCGCCACGGCACTGGACCTACTCGGCACGCGCCTGGCCTACGAGGGACGCAAGGAGGAGGCGCTGCGTGCCGCCGAAGAGGCCATCGCCCTCCTGCGGCGGGTGCCCCGACGCCAGCGGCTTTCCTTCGGACGCGGCAACTACCGGCAGGGGCTCGCCGCCATGTACAGCAATCTGTCGCTGCACCACGAGGCCGTGGGACGGGACCGCGACGCTCTGGAGGCGGCCCAGCGCTCGGTCGACATCAGACGCAAACTCGCGCCCCGCGGTTCCCGGGAGTACCTGTACATGGCGACCTCGCTTCACAACCTCGCCATCCACCTGGGCAAGGCGGAGCGCCACCAGGAGGCGCTGCGTGCCAGTCAGGAGTCCACCGACCTCTTCAGGCAGATCGTCGCCGACCCGTTCGGAATCCTGGGAGCCGAGGACCCGGAGGCAAATCTGCACGACCTGGCGAAGTCCCTGTACCTCTGCTCGCTGTCGCTGGACCGGCTCCAGCGGCCAAAGGAGGCCCTGGACGCCGCGCGGGAAGCGGCGGAGATCCAGCGCCGGCTCGCTGCGGACAACCCGGACTCCTGGCTCCCCGGACTCCCCGGGATGCTGGTCAGCCTCGCCGAACAGTACAACGACGCCGGCCGGCACCACGAGGCCCTGCCCCCCGCCGAGGAGGCGGTCGCCATCGCCCGCGAACACGCCGCGACCGATCCCGAGGGCTTCCTCCACGATCTCGGCTGTTCCCTCACGCAACTCGCCGCCGCACTGGGCGGATTGAGCCGGCCCAGCGAGGCGGTCGCCGTCGGCCGCGAGGCCGTCGACGTGCTGCGGCGCACCGCCGAGCACGACCTCGGTGACGTGAGCGACAGCCTTCCCACCGCGCTGACCGTCATGGCGGAGCAGCTCCTGCAGGCCGGCGGCGAGCCGATCGAGGTGGTGGCACCGTTGACCGAGGCCATGACGCTGGCGGAGCGGGCGGACGACGAGCAGGTGCGTACCCGGGCCCTCGAAGTTCTCGCAAGGGCATATCGGCGAACGCCCGCCGAGGTGGCAGCCGCATGGCGGGACCTCAGCGGCAATTCGCTGCCGGACGGCGTGCGTTGATCGCGCGAGGTGCGGCACGAACCGGGCTCCCGTTCCGGCCCTGGCGGACCTCGCTGACCATGCGTTCAGAAGCCGGGGGCGGAGCCGGCGAAGAACCACAATGCGGCTGTGTACCACGTCAGTGCGATGGCGGCGACCAGGGTGCCGCCGGCGGTCGGAAGTGCCCAACCGGGCAGTCGGCGGCTGCGCACCACCAGCACCTTGGCGACGAACGCGCCGTACAGGACGCAGCCCGCGATGGAGTGCACCGCCACTCGGCTGCTCGTCAACTCGACTCCGTAGGCGGTGACGCAGTGGTAGGCGATGGGCAGCGAGAGCAGAAAGGCGAGAAGGCCGATGAGCCGGTGCGCGGGGTGCACCCGTCGCGGCGCGGCCCCCGCTCCCGGTAGGCGCCGGTACATCCACAGCGCGAGCAGCAGTTGGACGACCGCGAGCGCCATCAGAGCGCTGCCCAGTCGCGCCTTGAGATCGTAGACACCGGCGCCGTGCCGCCCGAACAGTCCGCTGGTGTAGTCGGGTGTGTGGGTGCGGCCGAACGCGTACACGCCCACCGCGACGGCGACCGGCAGCAAGGCAGCCAGGATGCCCGCCACGGTTCGTGCGGGACGCCGCGTCGGGGCGCCCGTGTGTCCGGTCACCGGTCCCCAATCGATCGGATTCGACCTTGTTGCAGGAAGTGGTCACGACGTACCGCTGTGGCGGCGGACGTTCTGGCTCCCTCGCTGCTGGTGTCACCCGCCGTCGCGTGCCGCACGAGCCGCGGAGGCCAGGCGAACGGGCATGCCCCGCCGTCGCTCGGTGTGGCCGACCGGACGGTCTCGGGACGGCTGAGCGTCCGCCCCTTGATGCCATCCTGCACGGGACCGAGCTCGCCGAAGCGCACCGCTGCCGTGCCAAGGGGGGACAGCGCTCCGCATGCGGGGGCGGCGCCGGCGGCCCAGTTTGTCCGGCTGAGACAGTCGCTCGCGGCAGTACGCGGCACGGCGGAAACCGTCGGCACTGGCGCCGCGGCCATTCCTTTCATGAGCGCTCCAGGTGTCGGACGGCGCATCCAGGCAGCCGCGGGAAGCGACCCCAGCCGACCTCTCCTCCCAGTTGGCTCCGGGTGCTCGGGTCCTGTCCACTCCAACTGGTCCGCGGGGGCGGTCACTGCTCCATCGGTGATGCCTGCACGCCCGCGTGACGTGGCACGCGCTGCCGGCGGCGGCCGCTGTGCACTCGACGGACGGGCGGCAGCAGGAGCGTACGGTCGGCCCGGCTCAGTGGTGCAGGTGCTGGAGGGCCGAGGCCGGTGTCCGGCTCGCGTACCAGCCGTCGACGCGGGGTCCGACGAGGTCCCCCGGCCAGCCGGCCCTGTCGACCGCGGCCTGGTAGACGGCGTCGCCGAACACCACGATCGCCTGATGCGGGTCCTTGCTCTGCCGCAGGACGTCCCATGGCAGCAGCACCAGACCGGCGTCCCCGTGCCAGGTGGCGCCCTCCACCCCCCAGGACCGATTCTCCAGACCGTCCGGCTGCGGCCAGATGTAGGCGTACATGCCAATACTCGGCATGTCCGGCAGGTTCCTGAACGAGAAGCCCACCGAGACGTACGCGTTGAGCTGCGCGTTCTGCATGAACGGCGGCTCGTGCTGCGACGGGGTGGTGGGCTGCGCCCGGTGCCGGGTGGCGGACAGGTCGAACCCGCCCCACATCACACCCACCCTCGGGCGGTGGCCGAGGAAGGGCGCCTGCCAGGACTCCAGCCCGCCGGCGGCCAGGTTCATGGCCCGCCACATCAGACGAGCCGCGTGCGGGTCCCACGCCCGGCGTCCATGGTCGTCCTCGAAGGTCGACGGGGCGCCCGGGATCTCGCAGATCAACGAGGTACGTGGGTGAGGTATGCCCAGCTCGGCGCCGGCTTGGCAGAAGGCCCGGTAGAACGACTCGACCGACTCCCCGGACAACGGCAGTCTTCGCTCGTCCCTGTCCGTCTCGATCACGACCTCACCGTCGAGCAGACGGTAGTGCACGGCGAAGGTCACGTCCCGGCGGCGGAACGTCGGTGTGCGCAGTCCGCGGGGCGTGACGTCGAGGACGATGTTGCCCCAGCCGGCTTCGAAGGGATCATCCAGGCTGTACTTGCCCGCGACCTGAACGATCCGGTTCACGTAGTCGACCGTGGGCGCCAGTTCCGCGTAATCGAGCGCCGGCCAGGCCTGAGGGTGTTCGCTCACGGGGGAGCCTCCGATCGTCCGATCGTGTCGACGAGCTCATCGGTAACCGTCGGCATGAGATGTCAGGGCCGATGCGCACACATCACCGCGCGGTGACGGGCCGGCCTCCAGCACCGAAGTGCGGTCCGCGCCCATCCTCCCACGCGGCCCGGCCCTGTGCCCGGCCTCTTCGTCGCGCCTGGCTTTGACGGTGTACTCCGCAGTGCCGTCCAGCGTCCGCAGCCGCTCAAGATCACTGTTCTGCTGTCCTGCGCGCGTCCTGGTCGCCCCGACGCTCCCTGCCCTCGTCGCGTGCCTGCTTGTAGGCGTCGGCGAGGGTTTCCGCCGCACCGGACAGGGCCCCCTTGGTCTTGCCGCGGGCCCCGGACTCGGTGAGCTGCCCTGTGAGCTCCGTGAGCCCGGCCGGCTTGCGCGGCCCCGCTTCCAGGTCGAGTCGGTTGCAGGCCTCGGCGAAGCGAAGGTAGGTGTCGACGCTGGCGACCACGATCCGAATGTCGATCTTGAGTATCTCAATACCGACAAGTGAGACCCGTATGAACGCGTCGATCACGAGCCCGCGATCAAGGATGAGTTCCAGAACGTCGTACAGGCCACTGGAGCCGCCCCCGCCGCCCTGCTGTGTCGCCACGGTCATCACGACCAGCCCCTTGTCCTCTGTCCCTGCGCGGTCCCGTCGGCGGAGAGGGCCGGCAGTCGCGTCGGCCTCACCGCCCCTCGCTGGAGCGCGAGTAGCCTCACTGCTTGCGACCAAACGCCGGACATCCCTTGGAATTGGTGGTCAGAACACCTGGCGGGCCTGGCTCCAGCGCGGGCTCCGCCGGCACCGACGGTTTGGGTGCGCTCCGGAGGCCCCGCGCTACGCGATACTCGTCCTGTGGAGTGGTTCGAGCAGGCCCGGGCAGCGGAACAGCGCCGGGCTTGGGATACGGCCATCGCGTTGGTAAACGCACACGCCGAGTGCTACTCCACCGATCCCTCCAGGCACGACAACCATCTGTGGCACATGGATCTGCTCGCCCGTGCGGGACGGCTCCCGGAACTCGCAGAGCGCGCTCTCACCGATGTTCACGCACGTCGGAGACTCAACAGATCGCTTCGCGAGCGGGGGATGGAGGCGGCGCTGCGCAACCGCGCCAAAGACGGTGATCGCGATGCCCTGTACGTCCTAGTTCGGCTGCTGTGCGAGACGAGTCGGACCCAAGAGGCCCATCGAGTGGTCCAGGACCTCGGCCCGGACGATCGGTACGCACACCAGATCATGACTGGCTTTCGATGAGGTTCCGGGAGGGCCTCGACCAGCCGCAGGACCGTGTTCCGGCTGGCCCTCGCCCCGAGGACATCGGCCAGCCGGGCACCGGCGCGACCAGCCAGAGCGAGGCCGACCTCCGCCGGCACCGACCGCATTCGTTCGGTCCGTTGGCTGTACCGGCGGGTCGGGCCCGCGACCTGCTCGACGAACGTCCGTCGCCCACAGGAGTCGTCTTCGCACGTGAAACGCCGGACGCGAAGCCGTAGCACCACCTGCCGTCCTGCCACGGGGAGGTCAGTTGGAAACCGCAGGTAAGAGCCGTGCACCCGCCCGGACCAGCTTCCGCAGCCTGGGCACCGAGCTCCAACTGTCAGGCACCTGACACCGCCTTCGGTCACCTCGCCATCATCCTGCACCGACTCCACCCTGATCCCCGGATTCGCCAGGAAGAGCGGCTCTTCCAGTCGGAGCAGTACCTCGCGCACAGGCCAGAACCATCAGCCCGAACAAGGTCGGCACCGTCAGTTCCGGACGATTTCGGGCGACCTACCAGGAAGACCAGCAGTCACAGGGAGTAGCGCCCCACAGAAGTTGGACCAGAACCGGTTCTCAACGACAAAGCGGAGCTGATCCCGAGGTGCTGTGAGGGGTCGGCGGCCTCACGGCGTACGCCGCCGAGGGGGTGTTCTCCGCCGGCTCACGCGGCCAAGGTGGCCTGGTGGTAGTACATGCGCCAGCCTGTCGCGGTCAGTCGCCACAGGGAGCTGCGCCACGCCCTTCGGCCCTGGTTGTCGGCGAATTACGTCAGATGGACGACGCCCGGGGCGAGGACGACTCCGGTCATGTCGCTGACCTGGACCGGAGACTCGGGGGATATCGAGCCGCCGCTGGTCACGGTGAGGATCGACTCGGCATCCCAGCGGCGCCCCGAGGCCCCGGTCTCGGTGAACTGAGGGTCGAGAAGCTCCAGGACACGGGTCGGGGAGGCGCGTACCCGGGGATCGAGGAGCTGCATCTCTCCGTCGATGGCCGCCTGTAGGGCCCGCTCGTTCGCATCGGTCATGCGGGAACCTTACGGATGCCGCCTGCCAAGGCCCAGCGGTTTGATCACGCGACGCGGCGACTGCACGGCGGTGACGCCGCCTCTCGCGTGCTCCTGTCCCGCATCGGCTCGCAGATGGGGACTGCGGGGGCGGCCATCGCCCAGGGGGCTGTCGCGGTGGCGGAGGAGAGGAAGGCAGGCCACTGCCCACTTCTCCTTGCTCGCCACCTTGTCCATGTCATGGAGCGAGTTGAGCAATCATCTGCCGGGATCCAGCCCGTCGGCGAGGTCGTGGGCGGTGGCGCGGGTGAGGTCCCCGGCATAGGCCCCGGCTATGGCGAAGCGGCCGCCGGTGATCGAGGAGGCGACAAAGGGGCGGCCCCAGAGCTTGCCGTCGATGACGATGGCGAATTCGTTGCGCGGAGCCGGGGCCGTGGCGAGGGAGCCGGTGAGCGCGGCGAAACGGGCCCGGTCGGCGGGGCTGAGCGTCACTTCCACCTGCCAGACGTCGTCAACGGTGCTCTTCTCAGCCTTCGCGGAGGTGACACGGACGTCGATCATGCCCCTGGCCCGATCGGCGCGGACGCAGAGCGCTGGGTAGGTCGCGGTCGCGTGCACGGTGTAGCCGCCGCTGCCCGGGGCGCAGGCGTGTTCCGTGGAGGAGGTGACCGGAAGGAGGGAGAGCGGGGCCGCCTTGCCGGTGTTCCCGGCACCGCCCCCTGCCGCGGGCTGAACCACGTCCGTTCGGGGGGGAGCGCCGTCCGCCACGGCCACCCAGGTGGCGGCGACCGCGGCGGCGACGGCGATGCCGACCCCGGCACGGGTCAGCCGCTGCCTGCGTCGGGCGATGCGCAACGCGCCGTCGGTCAGGCCTACCAGGTAGGTGCCGGTGGCATTACCGCCACTTTCCCGGACATGGGCGTGCAGGGCATCGTGCAGCAACGTTTCGTTGTGCGGGTGTTCGGTCGAGTCGTTCATGCGGTGACGCTCCTTCCGGGGGCGGTGGAGGAGGCCGACGGCTCTGCCTCGGTCAAGGTGGTGCGCAATGAGGCGAGGGCCTTGTGGGTCTGGCTGCGCACCGTTCCCTGAGCGACGCCCAAGATTGCCGCGATCTCGTGGTCGGGCCGGTCCTCGAAGTAGCGCAGCACGATCACCGCGCGCTGGCGCTTGGGCAGCCTGCGTAGCGCGGCCATGATGTCCTGCCGCTGGACCACGGTGTCCGCCCAGTCGGCGACCTGCCCCGACGGCTGGTCCGGCACGGTGTGGGTGAGCGTCTCACGTCTCCGGCTGAGGAGCCGGAAGCGGTCCACCTGGGCGTGGTAGAGCGCCCGGCGTACATAGAGATCCGGTTGCTCCCGCTCACGCAGCCGAGACCAACGCCGAGCGGTGGAGGCCAGCGCGGTCTGCAGCAGGTCCCGGCCCTGCTCCCAGTCCCCGGTCAGCAGATAGGCCGTGTGCAGCAGCGATCGCGACCGCGCCGCCACGAACTCGCGGAACTGGCGTTCCTCGTCGGCGTTCAATGTGCCCTCCCTTGTTCTCCTGTAAAGACGGGTGCGCACAGGGATTCGACTGCCGTGCCGGTCGGACTTTTTCGACCACGACGCCGCCAGGCGCCTCGTGGGGAACATGGAGAGGACACGGCGCCCCAGCGCCACCGGAGTTACCGGAAGTGTTCCGTCGTGGATCCGCACTGCTTCGGCAGCGGTCGTACGGCAGCTGCGGCGATGCGGGAGGCGGGGAACACCCTCACCTCGGCCTACGGTCCCGTTCCGCGGCAGGAGCAGGCCCGACGGCGCCTTCATCAGTGTGCTCTTGCGCCCGCACGCGCCCATGGCACGCCCTCGGATGGCCCATCCGGAAGCCGGAATGCTGTGTGATCATAATGTGGAGAATATGATGAAACGTCACATCGTCTTTTTCCTGGGCACCGTAGGGTTCGTCGCCTCCTGCACCGCGGTCGCGGCGCCGGACACGGCGCAGCGGACGCACCTTGTGCACCCGGGGGAGTCGATTCAGAAGGCGGTGGACGCTGCCAAGGCGGGCGACACCGTGCAGGTGCTGCCCGGCACGTACCACGAGAGCGTCAAGGTGACGACGCCCGGCCTGACCCTGAAAGGCTCGGGCACGGCCACCGTCATCGAGCCGGCGGCGAAGGCCGTGGACGACTGCGGCAAACGCGGCAACGGCGTCTGCGTGTCCGGCACCAAGACCAAACGGCTCAAGGGCGTCACCATCTCCGACCTGAAGGTGAGCGGCTTCTCCAACACCGGGGTGATCTCCGTATCCACCGACGACCTGACCGTGCGCGGTGTGACCGCGGAGAAGAACGCCGTGTGGGGAATGGCCGAAGAGCGCTCCGAGCACAGTACGTACCAGGCGAACACCGCCCGGAACAACGGGGACGCGGGCATCTTCCTGGCCAACACCATCACCGCCGAAGCGGGTGCCGTCGACACCAAGGGCACACTGATCACCGGGAACCGCCTGGAGAGCAACAGGATCGGTGTCACCGTCCGCCGGCTGCGCAACCTGACCGTCACCGGCAACAACGTCACCGGGAACTGCGCGGGCGTCTTCGTCGTCGGTGACGAGAACAAGCCCAAGGCCGGCGCGCTGACCGTGCGCGGCAACCACGTCGTGAAGAACAACAAGTACTGCGCCAAGACCGAACGGCTGCCCTTCCTGCAGGGCTCGGGCATCATCCTGACCGGTGTGGAGAAGACCGACGTCACCGGCAACGAGGTGACCGGCAACTCCGGCACGTCCCCGATGTCGGGCGGCATCCTGCTCTTCAAGAGCTTCGTCGGAGCAACCAGCGACAACAACCGCGTCAGGGACAACTCGCTGCGGGACAACTCCCCCGCCGACCTGGCCAACCAGGAGAGCGCCACGAGCGGCAACACCTTCGCCCGCAACCTCTGCCGGGCGTCCAAGCCCGCCGGGCTCTGCTGAGGCCTGAGAAGCCGTGTGGAAGAAATGTCCTGGGAGCGCTGGCCAGGCTTCTCGGCGGTGAGGTCGTTGAGGACGAGGATGGTGTGGGCGCGTGGCCGGCGGACCATCTGGAAGGCGGCTCGGCGTGCCATGTGCCGCAGGTACGGTTGTGCGGTCGTCCGGGACGATCCACACGATCGGCCTGCTCCGGGGGCCGGCCCGCGTTGCGAGCTGGTGGGCCATGGCCGCTGACCGCAGGTCATTGCGGAGTGCCCGCGCTCAGTGCTAGCCCAGGGGCATGACTGTCCTGGAAACCGGTGTGCGTGCGGGCATCCTCGCGGGTGTGGTCAGCGGCGTGCCGTCGACGCTGCACGCCTTGGCCACGCGGCGCGATCCGCTGGCGGCCACCCGCGCGGCCGGATCGCTTCTGCTGCCGGACGAAGCCCGCTCGACGCGACTGGTCGCTGCGGCCATCCCCGTCCACTTCGGGCTCAGTGTCGGGTGGGGCGTGATGCTCGCGACGGTGCTGCCGCGACGGGCCACCATCGCGTGGGGCGCGCTCGCCGGACTCACGATCGCCGCGCTCGACCTCAGTGTGCCGGGCCGGCGCACGGCCCGGACTCGCACACTGCCACGGTGGCCGCAGGTGGCGGACCATCTCGCCTACGGGGTGGTTGCCGCTGCGGTTGTCGCCACCGCCCACAGCGAGGAACGCGGAGTTTTTGACTAGGGGCAGCGGTGTACGGCCTTCCGGCGCGACGCCGGATGTGGCATGTCACTGCTGCCCGTGGCCCGTTCGCGTCTTCGGCCGCTCGTTGCGCGAGTGGCGTGACCGCCGCAAAGCACGCATCCGGCAGCGGGCGATCATCGGGCCCTGCGTCGATGAGGGCGCACGTCGGACACACCTGACGCTCCCGTAGTGCCGAATCCGTTGCCGAGGAGGACTTTTGACGCGCAGGGTGACCTATTCCATGGGCGTCTCGCTTGACGGCTGCATCGTCGGGCCGGACGGTGGCTTCGACTGGACGCCGCCCGACGAGGAGATCTTTCGCTTCGCCACCGACGAAGTGCGCGAGGTCGGCGTGCACCTTCTGGGACGACGGCTGTACGAGACGATGCTGTACTGGGAGAGTGCCGACCAGAATCCGTCGCTCGGTTTCTCGACGCTCGAGTTCGCCGCGCTCTGGAAGGCGCTGCCGAAGGTCGTGTTCTCCACCACATTGTCGGCAGTACAGGGCAATGCTCGCCTGGCTCGCGGAGGTCTGGCGGAGGAGATCGCGCGGTTGCGAGCCGAGCCGGGTGAGGGTGACATCGCGATCGGGGGCGCGGCTCTGGCCGCCGAGGCGGCTGCGTTGGGGCTGATCGAGGAGTACCGGGCGAGAATCCATCCGGTGCTGGTGGGCGGTGGCATCCCGTTCTTCCCGCGGCGCGAGCACCGCGTGGACCTCGAACTCGTCGAGACCCGCACCTTCAACTCGAAAGTGGTCTACCTCCGCTATCAAGTGGTGCGTTAGCACTCCAGCCGCGGAATGATCCTGCCCCTGGGGCTCGTTGCCACGCCGGCCGATATTGAGTCGCGGGAGGGCCGCAGGCCGGTCAGCATGGCACCCAATGACTTCCGACTACGAGACCTCCGTGTTCGGGCCCTTCGGCCGACTTGCCGCAGCTTACGATTCCTTGAACGGCCTTGCCGTCGGCGATGCCTTCGGCGCCCAGTTCTTCGTCCCGGGCAATCTCCCTGGTCTGCGGGTCCGCCAGTTGCCTCCGGCGCCATGGCCATGGACCGACGACACGGAGATGGCCTGCTCCCTCCTTCACGTGCTCACCCGCGCAGAGGCACTGGACCAGGACGAACTCGCGCACGCCTTCGCCCGGCACCACGACTTCGACCGGGGCTACGGTCCCTCGATGAACCGCCTTCTCCGTCTCGTCCGACAGGGCGAGCCATGGCGTGAACTCGCCGCCGGGCTCTTCGATGGTCAGGGCTCCTGGGGCAACGGCGCCGCGATGCGGGTGGCTCCCCTCGGCGTGTGGTTCGCCGGCGACCTCGCCCGTGCCGCTCAGCAGGCCGCCCGGTCGGCAGAAGTGACCCACACTCACCCCGAGGCCGCTGCGGGAGCCATCGCGGTCGCGGTGGCGGCCGCAGCGGCCGCCAGGGGCCGTACGGCGTCGGTGACCGGTGCGCAACTGCTGCGCACGGTCGCGGAGTTCACGCCGGTGAGCAAGGTTCGGTCCGGGGTGCTGGAGGCACAGGTCCTGCTTGGCCAGCCTTACGTCGAACTCGCGGCGCATCGGCTTGGGAACGGCCGTCAGGTCAGCGCGTGGGACACTGTCCCGTTTTCCCTGTGGTGCGCGGCCCGCCACCTGAACGACTACGAGGAAGCGCTGTGGGCGTGCTCCTCTGCGGGCGGTGACGTCGACACCACCTGCGCCATCGTCGGTGGCATCGTCGCCGCACGGGTCGGCACTGCGGGCATCCCACAGGCGTGGCGGACATCGGCGGAGTCACTCCCGCCGTGGGTCTCCTCACGCGTGACTGAATCGTAGGGTGGCGCGCAGTTTCGCACCTGCTCTCCGCTCGGTACCCGTGCGCATGATGCGGACATCGGGGCCCGCCGACCTGAGAGCTACTGCGGGCCAGGACCGTCGTCCCGGGGTCCCAGAACTTCCCTCTCGCGTCGCTCGAGCCATTCGAGATACCACGTGCGGAAGGTGTGGCGGTCTCCGCGCACATCGACGAACGGTATGTAGGGCGGATTGATCCCAACGTTCCGGTCGCGGAGTTCTCCACGGTGCGGGCCGACGACGATGAGCCAACTGGTCATCCCGCATCCGTTGTCGCTGATGAGGATCGCGCCCCGATCACGCTGCTCGTGCCAGACCCGGTCTGCGGCGTCGCCGAAGACTTTGCGGTAGTCGTCGAGGTAGTCGTCGTCCTCGTCACGGGTGGTCGGCTCGTACCCCGCAGCGCGAAGGGTTGCCCGCTGTTGGTCGGCCCATTCTTCCGTCTCCACGAAGGGCTCGCTCGGGTCCAGCGCAATGGGATCGCCGTCTTCCCAGACCCAGCCCCATGTCCCGTCGACCCGGCGCAACGATGTCAGCTCGAATTCGGGTCCGGGTCCGCCCGCGCCGACCTCTGCCAAGAAGGTGCGGTACTCCTTGGGGAGTTCGACTCCGTACTGGGCCTCGACCTCAGCGATCTCTGCGGCAGTCAGGACCGGCTCGAAGAGGGGGTGCTGAGGAGGCCCCCAGCCGCGTGTCCGATACCGGGCATCCATCATCGCGATGACACGTTCCCGGACCCCCGACCAGCCTGTCTGTGTGTCCATGTCTCCCCCTGGTCTCCTCCGGTCAACGGCGTGCACGGACGTTACTGCATGCCACCGACAACGAAGGTTCGCCTCGACGGCGCCGGAGTGCGGCTGTCGTGCGCACCGGTTCGGGAACGGTGCCGGCCACGGGGTGCGTGAGCGCCGGTGTCCCACGGGCATGCCGGACCAGGGGTGAGTCGCGGTTGCCACTGCTGCCGGTCCGCTGCCCGGCGTGCCAGGGGACGCCCCGGTTGTCCGTGCCGCCTGACATGGTTGTGAGCATGTTGGACGGACTTCATGACATCGACTGGGCGTCGATGGAGCACGCGTACGGCTCGGCCGAGGAGGTGCCGGCGCTGTTGTGGGCGCTGCGCTCTCCGGAGGCGGACGAACGCCGCAAGGCTCTTGACCGTTTCTACAGCGCGGTCCATCACCAGGGCAGCGTGTACCCGCCCACGGCAGCCAGCCTGCCCTTCTTGTTCGAACTGGCCGTCGACGGCGCCACGCCGGACCGGGCTGCCGTCGTCGCGCTCCTGGTCAGCATCGGCCAGGAATCCCTCGACCGGGATTTCGAGGAGGACGGCACCGAGACCGAGTACTACCCCCCGACGGGCTGTGCGCAGGCCGTCGCCTTCCTGCGTGAGCGGGGCGCGCAGTTCGCCGAACTCGCCCGCGACCCCGACCCGGACGTACGCCTGGCCGCGATCGGCGGGCTCGGGCTCTTCCTCGACGACGCCGACCGAGCTGCAGAGGTACTGCGCGCGCGCCTGGCCGCCGAGCGCGGCATCGCCGCACGGCTGCGGATCGTGGAAGCAGCCGCCACCCTGGCACTGCGTCTGCCGGCCGCCTCGCACCAGGTGACGGAATGGCTCGCCGGACTCGCCGCGGGCGGCGGAGAGCGGTGACATCCGGCGGCCACGACAGCGCAGTGCGGGCAGGCCCCGCGAGCATGGTCGCCGCGACCGCCTCCCGGGCAGGCTCACCGGCCCAGGAGGCGTCCTTGCCGTCAGCCTGGCCAGGCTGGCGATCGGCTCGGCTCCCTGCTCTGGCAACCCTTATTTCGGGGCGACGAGCATGTGTTCGGTGCCGAAGGTGGCACCGGTGTGTGTGTACATGGTGGTCTCGCCGTCGGACCAGCGGACGACGAGGTCGTCGGGCCAGCCGTTGGAGTCGTAGCTGCCCGCTGTCATCACCGAGTCGTGGGACCAGATGCTGCCGGCCGGGGCCATGCGGACCTCCTTGCCGACGCCGTTGGGGCCGGTCTCCTGGAACTGGGAGACCCTTCCGTCGGACCAGCGCACCAGGGCGTCCCAGTTGCTGCCGCCGGTGAAGTCGCCCGCGGTCACCAAGGTGGCGTCCTTCCAGGCGCTCTTCGGCTTCGCCAGCTGGTGTTCGGTGCCGAAACCCTTGTCGCCGACGGCGGTGTAGTCGGTGACCTCGCCGTCGCTCCAGCGCACCAGCAGGTCGCTGACGTACTTCGCGGTTCCGAAGCTGCCGCCGGTGATCTGGTCGGCGTGGCTCCAGACGGATCCGGCGTCGGCCAGTTCGATCCCGCCGCGCATACCCCTGGTGCCGACGTCCGGGAGGAGCCTGACCTCGCCGGAGTTGAACACCACCAGCAGGTCCGAGCCGTTGCCGCCGGAGAAGTCCCCACCCGTCATGGACTTGACGCCCTGCCAGACGCTGTGAGGTGCGGCCAGTCGGCGCTCGCCGGTGAAGCCGCCGTTGCCGTCGCCGGTGTAGAGGGTGACCTCGCCGTCGGTCCAGACCACGATCAGGTCGCCCTTGCCGTCGCCGGTGTACTCGCCCGAGGCCAGCAGCTTGGCATGGGACCAGGTCTCACCGCCGCCCATGGAGTACGGCAGCGGCGGCTGGTCGTAGGTGGTGCCGTGGGACACGTGCTGATTGTTCTTCGCCTCGTCGTACAGGCGGAAGAACCAGTCGCCGTGCATGGGGCTGTACGTGAGCCAGTCGACATTGTCGTCGTTGCCGCCGCCGTTGTAGCCGCCGACGTTGCCGATGATCTCGCCGGTGCCCTTCTTCCAGTCCACCCGGGAGAACCAGGGACCGCCGGAGACACCGCCCCACATGCCGCGGCACTTGGCCTGGATCTGATAGAAGCCGGGGAGCGCCTCCGTCTGCGTGGGGCACCGCACGGGATGGTCCTCGGGGTCGTGACTGGAGGGGTAGCCCAGCATCGTGACCTTGTTCAGGTAACCCGGCGTGCGCACCAGCGTGTTCGCGCCCACGACGTCCTGCGCCCGCTTGCCGCTTTTCGAGGGCTCGAGCCGGCCGAAGGAGAAGTCCAGGTCGGAGAGGGGCTTCTTGCTGTTGTGCACGTACCGGTTGTCGGTGAACCATGCGGAGATCCGGTAGAACCCGAACGTCTGCTTGTCCAGCGTGTACTCGGCGGCGTACATGGGGACGAAGACGGCCTTGCCCCCGTCACAGTGCCCGGCGGTCAGGATCAGGTTGTGCCCGGGGCTCTCCACCACGCTGGCGGTGCACTTGTGCGCGTGCATCCGCTGGGTGGTCGGGTCCGTGTCGTAGGTGAAGATCGTCCCGACGGACGGAAGGCCGAGGATGTGCTCCGCAGTCGGCATGTCGGCCGCCACGCCGGGATCGGCAGGAGCCGCCCGCCGCAACCGGGCCTTGGCGCTCGGGGCCGCCTGCCGCGTGGGCTGTGTCGGGTCGGTGGCCGAGGCCATGCGTTCAGGCGTCCAGAACCGGATGGCGTCCGCGTCCGTCCAGTCGTCGTCGCCGGTCTCGGTCCCCGTGGGTCCACCCGCGCTCGGCGAGGGGGAGGCCGAGGAGCCCCCGGTGCCGGTCGAGAGGCCGGGAGAGGCCGAGGGCGACGCTTCACCGGACGGTCCGGCCGACGTTCCAGCGGACGGTGCGGTGGACGGCCCCGTCGCCGAGGTCAGGTGTGGGGCCGGCGTTGCGTCCTGAACCGTGGTCTGCGCCTGGGCGGGGCCTCCCCCTCCCGTCAGGAAGAGGGCAGTTCCAGCCGCGAGGACCACGAGGCGCGATATTCGTCTGTGTGAGATACGCAAAACATGCTTTCTGAGTCATGGGCGAACCCCCTCCGGACAGGCAGCGGCCGGAGGAAACGAAGGAACAGATGAAGGAAGAGCGAGGAAGGCGGGGAGCCTCGGCTCGGCGCACGCCCACCGGTGTCCGCTCCAGCCGGCCGGCGAACCGTCCGCTGCTGCCGGTTCCGCCGCTAAGCGGAACGCGCAGCCCTCCGTGAACGGCGGCGTCGTACCGTGAACACGCCTCCGGAGGCGAGGACCAGTGCTGCGGCCGCGACGCCACCGGTGACCGCCCAGGACGGGCCGTCGCTGTCCGCGACGGGCCGGCCGGCGATCGTCACGTGCTGCTTCGTGGTGTGCTGCCCATGGTGGCTGACCACGGTCACGGTGTAGCGGCCGCCGGAAACGTCGCCTCGCAGTCGAGCGTGGCCCGCGTAGACCGTGCCGTCGTCGTCGCATTTGCAGCCCGGGTTGTCCGGGCTGTTGGTCCTGATGGTCAACGGTCCCTTGAAGATGGGCGACGTGACGGTCAGCGAGTTCTCCCCCGGTGCGGCGCGCAGGTCGGTGAGGACCACCCGGACGTCACTGCCCGGCCGGAGGGAGGCCGGTGTGCCGCTGCCGGGCACCGCGTTCCGGGGGCTGATGACGAACCGGTCGATCTGCGCCGAGTTCTCGGCCGCGACCTTGAGCGTGGCCGTCGCGACGACACGGCCGTGGCTGGTCGCGGTGACCGGATAGGCGCCCGAGCGCAGACCCGCACGGATGCGGTGCTCCGAGCCCTCCGCGTCGACCTGCGCCGACTGCCTCGACCCCTTCTTCAGGGGAGTCAGGATGATCGGCTCCTGCAGGGCCGGGGAGGTGACCTCGACCTTGTCCCATCCTGGTGGCATCCCGTCGAGGCTGAACCAGATGGCGTCACCCGCCTCCGGGACGAAGTTCTGGGCCACGTGGTACTCCAGGCGGACGGCCGGAGGCGGGCTCGCGCTCTCGGCGGCCGAAGCCCCCGCCGCCCCTCCCAGCGTGGGCATCACGGCAAGACCGGCGACGCTCATGACCCGAACTGCACTGCGGAACAAGGACTCCCCCTTGGTCGGAGATGGCCGGGCCGGTTCGACCGCATCCATCAGTCGACCAGGAAGAGGGCAGAAGTGGGCAGTTGGTTGCCGACGACCAGGCCCTTTGTCGGCGACACGCATCCTTCGATCTGAGAGTGGCCGACTGCCGAGCCACGAACTGCCATGGGCTTCGGAGTAGTTCATGGCCCGGCCCAGGGGTAGGAGACCGGCGGTACCCCGAGGATGTCAGCCCAGGGCGGGGTAGTCGCCGGCGGCGAGGTCGTCGATCAGGCTGGGGTGCGTGGGCTCCCAGCCGAACCGTTCCCGGGTCAGCGCACTCGACGACGGCATGTCGAGGGCGAACAGGGGACCGACGATGCCGAAGTGCTCGGCCGGTACCGACTCGACCGGAACAGCGAGAGCGTCCCCGATGGCCTCGGCCAGCGACCTCATGGTGTCGCCCTCGTCGGCCACCGCGTGCAGGACCGTGCCCGGTGCGGCGTTTTCGAGTGCGATGCGGAACAGCGGGGCGGCGTCGAGGCGGTTGACCGCCGGCCATCGCTGTGTGCCGTCGCCGACGTACGCCGACACGCCCGCTTTTTGCGCGTCGGCGATGAGGACCGAGCAGAAGCCGTACGTCGTCGCACGCTGGTGCACGGAGCGCGGCAGCCGCACGACACAGGACCGGACGCCCTGGTCGGCCAGGGCCAGCACCGTCTGCGACGTGCGGCCGCGGCCACCGACCAGGCCGTCGGTGGTGTCGGGGTCGTCCTCGGTGGAGGTGTGGCCCGGCATCATCGGCGTGAGGCCGGCGTGTACGAACGGTCTGCCGCTGCCGGCGAGTGCGGTGGCGAGGGTCTGGACGGCGCGCGCCTCCTCGGCGATGCCCTGCTCCAGGTCGTTCCAGTCGTTGCGATAGGCCAGGTTGATGACGCCGTCGGCCTGTGCGGCGCCTTCGCGAAGGCTGTCGAGATTTGTGAGGTCACCGCGCAGAGGGGTCCCGCCGGCGGCGGAGAGGGCCGTGGCCGCGGAATCGGAGCGGACGAGGCCGAGGACCTCGTGACCGGCGGCGATGAGTTCGGGAACGACCACTGAGCCGATGCTGCCGCTGGCGCCGGTGACGAACACGCGCATGGGAGGCTCCAGATGACTGCTGCGAGGCTGTGTCGCAGGATGAGAACTGGCGGTCCGGGCCGTTCTGGCGCCGCCCGCCGCTGGAACATCGCCGACGAGGCGATCGCGTCTTTTCAGCCCTGACCCCACTTTATCCTTGCAAATATGCCGAGCTGGGAACCGGACACGCGCGAGAGCCTCGTGGGGTTGCGTTTCAGTCGTCGTGCGGGCAGGGGCGCCGCGCGCCGATCGTGGCGGTGATCGCGGACCGCGCCGGTGGGGCCAAGAGCACCGCCGCCGGCATGTCCCCGACCAGCGAGATGTGCGCGTCGCGGGTCTGGGGCAGACAGCGGCGATCCGGGATCTCTTCGGGCCGCCGGACGTTCAGTACAGGGGCCGGGCGCGCGGTGCCCGGGGCGCGTGGCGGGGGGCCGAGCGGGGGGTGAGTTCGATCAGGCGGAGGGCGCGGTAGCGGTGCGGGCGGAAGGGCTCGTAGAACGCCTCGACCTCGCTGTCGTCCAAGGGACGGCCGAGCAGAGCGGCGCCCGTCATCCGGCCGAGGTGGTAGTCCCCGAGGGGGAGAGCGTCGGCGTCGCCCAGGGCGCGGTGGCCGACCTGGGCGGCGGTCCACGGTCCGATGCCCGGTAGCTTGGCCAGAAGCTCGTAGGCACGCCCGGGAACCCCCGCCGCCTGGTCTATGCGAGCCGCGTGGCGGGCGGCCTGGATCACGGTGCGGGAGCGCTGCAAGTCGACGCCGGCCTGGCGCCACTCCCAACTGGGGACCGCCGCCCATGCCTGTGGGGTCGGTGGCACACGCATGCCCTGAGGGACGGGGCCGGGCGGATCGGTGCCGTGCGCCCGTACGAGACGGGTGAAGGCGGCGCGGGCGTCCAGACCGACGACGCGCTGCTCGATGATCGCCGGTACCAGCGCTTCGAACAGCCGCCCGGTGCACGGCACCCGCAGGCCGGGCATCCGGCGCAGCGCACGCTGGAGAAAGGGGTGGTCGGGCCGGAACAGCTCGGGGTGATCCCCGGCGCCGAGTTCGGTGGGGATGGTCTCCACCAGCTCGCGGGCCCCGGGACCCCAGGCGTCGATGGTCAGGTCGTCGAGCCGCTGTTGCCGGATGCGATAGCTGACCGGCCCCGTGGAGGTGAGCGCGGTGCGCCAGAGGGCCCGGTCGGGCGTGACGCGGTGGGTGGGATCGTGGCGTCCGCGGCGCAGGGCAGCCAGCGTCCGCCGTGCCTCGACGGGGAAGCCCGGCTGCCAGTGGAGCGACTCGTCCGGTGGTTGGAGCATCTGGCTGCCTTCAGGAGGACCGAAATCCTTGTCGACGCACACGTGAATCATGATCGGGACCTCGCTGGTCGAGGCGGGTCAGGCCGTGGGGAATCGGCTTTGGGAGGTCGAGACTCCCGTTCGACCGGCATCCGAGGCGGACATGGCGGGGCGACACCTTGAGTATGCGCGTACGGGACGGCACGTCGGCCATGCTCGGGCGGCGAGGCTCGTGGTGATCACTCACCGAGCCGGCTGTTCCCGGTCGGGTCGATGTGCGGGTTGCGGGCCGCGAGGACAGTGATCACCGTGGCAACGAGCGCGAGTGTCCCGTACCCAAGGGCGATCTGCGGGAGCGAGAAGGTGTTGGAGAGCTGCCCGGAGATGAAGCTGAGGATGGCGGCGCCAACGTAACAGAGCAGATAGATTGCGCTGAAGATCGGTGCCCGGTCGGCGAGGGCGCTGCCGTACAGCAGGCCGCGGGTGGCGGCACTGATGGCGATGCCTTGACCGGCGCCTGCCACGATGGTTGCGGCGACGAACAAGGCGAGGGCGCCCACGTCGACCGCTGCGATGATGCCGATCCATCCGGCCAGAAAGATGAGCATGCCAGTGCGTTGGGCTGCCGCGGATGTGAACCGGCCGCCGAGGGGAGCGCCGAGAACGCTGGGGGCCATATAGGCGGCGAACACCAGTCCGAGGATGAGCGAGCTGTGGGTGTGGAGCTGATCTTCGACGAGCGCCGGCATGAAGGCCTGGAAGAAAGCCCCGGTGGTCCAGGTGGCCACGAACACCGCCGCCGCGACGGGAAGCAGATGTCTGACCCGGGCCGGTACGCGGACCCGGGGCACCAGTGATCGCCACGCGCCGGGCGTCGGGTGCGCGGTCTCCGGGCTGATGACGATGAGCACGGCCGACAGCACGAGGAGAGCGGCCGCAACCAGGTAGATGAGGTGCCGTGGCCAAGGTCCGAACTGGACCAGGGCGCCAGAGGCGATCGCGCCGACGGAGAGGCCGAGCATCGGTCCTTGGCTGGACGCGACAGAGGCCAACCAGGTCGGCCTGCTGGGCGCGGCGTCGACGATGTAGGAGGTGAGGCTGCTGCTGGCCAACCCCACTGCGACGCCCATCAGCAGCCGAGCGGCCAGCAGAGTGCCGATGTCGTGCACGTTCAGCAGCAGCAGACAGCCCAGTACCAGCAGGCCGAGGCTTGCGATCGCGGCTCGTCGTCGGCCCAGGTGATTGGAGAGTTGTCCCAGCACCAACAGTGCAGCGATGGTTCCCACGGAGTTGGCGACGACGGCCAGCGCGATGTCGGCGTTGGTGAACCCATCCTCAGCCCGATAGGTGTTGAACAGCGGAATCGGCGTGACCAACGCGGCGAACGAGGCCACCAGGGAGACCACCGCAGCTGAGAATGCCAACCGGAGCGTTCTGCTCCCGCGAGCCAGGTTGATCGCTGGTGCCACGTCGTGCATCGAGCCCTGCCTTTCACTGCTGTGTCGTCGTCCGTCTCTCCTTTGTGTCGATCCGCGGCGCCGTCTTACCAGCCATGTCGTGATCCCGCCCCCTCCTCGTCGCTCTCCCGACGCGGCCGGCTGCGCCTGCACGAGTTGCTGCTGCCTGAGAGCACTCCCGTTTGGTACACCGGCGGGCCCGGACCGGTGCTGGTGGCGCCGGCTCTCCGGCGCTCGGCCTGCAGGGCCACTCGTACCGATCGGTAGCAGGGACCGTCCCGGGCTTGGGCGAGTGTCCGCGCAGGTGGACGCGGGTCGGGCACACAGTGCGGGCCGTCTCGCCGGGGGTGGGACGAGGAGCCGAGGGCTGACGAGGACCGACAACGACCCAGGCTTCTGGCACCGGAGCGCCTATCCTGGGGATGCAACGGATACAGCCTCTACGGAGATCTCTCGCGAGAAGAGCGCGAGGGCAGACCTCATCCGGGGAATCAGGCGAACCCGGAAGTGCGCCGTCCCTCGAACGTCTCTCCAGGCTTCACCGCCGACGACATCGCCATCGGCCCCTGTGATCCACGAGACGACGTAGGTGGCACGGTAGGTGGGCGGCCGGAAAGACCACAACCGCCCCTGATCGTCGACTCCTCACTCTTCGGACGACAGGCTCCCGTTCTCGACGTAGGTGGTGCGCCCGTCGTGAGTGAACACCTGTGTTGCCCGGGCGGAGCAGGCGAACGGTTCTCGCGTCTCCGCTTCCGCCTTGTCGGCCGCATTCGCCATCCCGAAATGGACCCTATCGTCCTGTTCGGTGACCTCCAAGTGGCGGCGCGCCCATCGGGACCGCGAGGTGGAGCGCGCGGCGGCGAGCAGCGTCGCACAAGGCGGATGAGGGTCAGGGAAACCCGATCCGCCACGGAACTTTCCGAACAGGTGCGGAGTGGAACCTGCGCCGCGCGCAGATGTAACAGGGTCGTGGCCGGGCAAGGCTGCCGCGGCGATCAAACCCGCCGCCCTGGTCTGCAGGCGGCTTGGCTCCGTACTAATGTGGACTCGAAGGTCCAGTTATGATCGGACCTTGCATGGCGCGCAGGCGAAGACCGGATGCAGGAGGTGCCGAATGAGGGCGATTGTGGTGTCGGACCAGGCCGCGGGAACGGCCGGGATGAGGCTGGAGGAGCGTCCGGAGCCGGAGGCCGGCGGGAACGACGTTCTCGTCGAGGTTCACGCGTCGGGCTTCACTCCCGGTGAGCTGACGTGGCCAGGGACCTGGACGGATCGGCTCGGCCGTGACCGGACGCCGTCGATCCCGGGGCACGAGGTCGCAGGGGTGGTCAGCGCTCTTGGCTACGGCACAAGGGGCCTGTCGGTGGGACAGCGGGTGTTCGGGCTCGCGGAGTGGACTCGCGACGGCACCCTGGCGGAGTACGTGGCCGTCGAGGCGCGCAACCTCGCGCCGCTGCCGGGCGATGTCGACTTCACCGTGGCCGCGAGCCTGCCGATCTCGGGTCTGACCGCGTGGCAGGGGCTGTTCGTGCACGGCCGCTTCGACGTGGGGCAGAGCGTCCTCGTGCACGGCGCGGCCGGCGGCGTCGGCTCCATGGTGACGCAGCTCGCCCGCGAGGCCGGCGCCTACGTCATCGGCACCGGACGTGCTGCCGACCGGCAGAGCGCACTCGACTTCGGCGCGAGGGAATTCGTCGATCTCGACAGCGAGGCGCTGGAAGACGTCGGCGGAGTCGATCTGGTCTTCGACGTGATCGGCGGTGACATCGGCAAGCGGTCAGCAGGCCTGGTCCGAGCCGGAGGGATGCTGGTGTCGATCGCCGGCCCGCCCGAGGTGCAGCCGAAGGAAGGCCTGGCGGTCGATTTCGTCGTCGAGGCCGATCGCACGCAGCTGGGTGAGATCGTCCAGCGCGTCCGGGACGGCCGGTTGCGGACGAACATCGGCCAGGTCGCCGACCTCGACGCGGCCGTTGCCGCTTTCAACCCGACCGAGCGGGTCAAGGGAAAGACGATCATCCGCGTACGCCCGTAAGCACATGGCGTCCCCGGACCGGCAAGCAACGAAGGAACACCCCCCTGTGACCGAGCCGACCGAACAGACCCGCTACCCCATCGAGCACCCCGACGAGGCCGGACACCCCGAAGCCCGCGGTCAGGAGCAGGCCGTCCTCATCGGCGAGGTGATCGATGATCCCCACGCCCCTGCGATCGACTTTCACGTCGTCAACGACGAGAGAGCCGGTATCTACGAGGCCATCGCCGGCGACACCGAGATCGCCGGCCTTCCCTACAACGTCGCCGGCGACGACCGACTCGTGCTCATGTCGACCTCGGTGTTCCCCGAGTACCGCAGACAGGGCGTCGCCACCGAGCTGATCCGGCGCGTGCTCGACGACGTACGCACGCGAGGAATGACGGTCACCATCATGTGTCCGATCGTGCGCACCTTCATCGAGCGCAACCCCGCGTACGCGGACCTCGTCGACCCCGAGCACCCGGGGGCGACCAAAGGGTCGCACCATTCCTGAACCAGCCCGCTGGGCTCCGCTGACAGAAGGTGTTCGACAGTGACGACCAACATCGAGGCCGAGGCGGCCCTTCGTGAACAGAACAACGCGGCCCTCATCGCTGCTCTGGACGAGACCGGCCTCCGCGAGGCGGCTTGGGAGCTCGATATCGCCAACGACGCGGAGCGCGGTCGCTGGACCGCGTCCCTCGGTCCCGAAGCGATCGCGGAGCTCTCGTATCGGTTCGTCGGCGGCCGCGTCGTACTGTTGACGACCTGGGTCGACCCCGCCTACCGCCACAAGCGGGTGGCCACGGAGCTCATGGCTCGCGTACTGAACGAGATCCGCGAGAGCGGAAAGAAGATCACCATCATCTGCCCGGTGGTGGGTGAGTTCATTGCCCGCCACCCGCAATATCTCGACCTCATCGACAAGGTTCATCCGGGCTCCGGCGCCCACCCACGGCACGCACACGCAGACGGGCCGGACCACCGGCAGGCCCCCGCCGGCGGGTCGGTCGACGAGAAGCAGATCGCCGCGCTGGAGCACGACTGGATGTAGCCGCCCGTCTTTCCAACGTGCTTCGAGCCCGCCGGGGCGCTCGCACAGCGTACGCGTGGGCTTCGGATGATGTCAGTTGCCGGGGCCGTCGGAGCGGTGGGTGACCGTGTCGACCGGGACGGTGCCGAACCGGCCCTTTTGGTAGTCCTCGATGGCCTGCACCAGTTCGGCCTCGGTGTTCATGACGAAGGGGCCGTACTGGGCGAGGGGTTCGTGCAGGGGTTTGCCGCCGAGCAGGAGGATTTCGAGGTCGGGCGTGCGCGCCTGCTGTGTCGTGCCGGCGCGGAGGGTGATGGCCCCGCCACTGCCGAAGAGGGCGGCCTGTCCGGTGTGGATGGGGCGCTGCTCGGCGCCGGCGAGGCCGTGGCCGGCCAGCACGTAGGCGAGGGCGTTGAACTCCTCGGCCCACGGCAGCGTGATCTGGGCTCCGGGTCGCATGGTGGCGTGGATCAGGGTGATCGGGGTGTGCGTGGCGCCGGGGCCGCGGTGTCCGTCCAACTCGCCCGCGATGACGCGGAGCAGGGCCCCGCCGTCCGGTGAGGTGAGCAGCTGTACCCGGCTGCCGCGGATGTCCTGGTAGCGCGGGGGGATCATTTTGTCGGCCGCGGGGAGGTTCACCCAGAGCTGGATGCCGTGGACCACGCCTCCGGACATGACGAGTCGCTCGGGTGGTGTCTCGATGTGCAGGATCCCGGAGCCGGCGGTCATCCACTGGGTGTCGCCGTCCTGGATGGTTCCGCCGCCACCGGTGCTGTCCTGGTGCTCGACCGCGCCGTCGATGACGTAGGTGACGGTCTCGAAGCCGCGGTGGGGGTGCCAGGGGGTGCCCTTGGGCTCGCCCGGCGCGTACTCCACCTCGCCTATGTGGTCCATCATGATGAAGGGGTCGAGGCGGCGGTGGTCGATGCCGGCGAAGGCGCGGCGGACGAGGAAGCCGTCGCCCTCGACGCCGTTCATGGCGGTCGTGACGGACAGTACGCGCCGGTCGGTGCCGGCGATGGGGCTGCCCACCCGGGGGAGGGTGAGCCAGTTGTCCGCGTTGATCGCGGGCATGGCGGGCCTTTCGTTCGTGGCTGTGTGGTCCCGGTGGGCGGCGGGCGCCGGGTGGCGGTTGTGCCGCCGGGTGGTGGCGGGCGGCCGGGTGAGGTCGCCCGCCGGTGCGTGTGTCCCGTGTTTCGTCCGGTCAGCTGCTGCGCAGGGCCGTGAGATGCGCCGCGATCGTGGCCAGGCGTTCGCCCTGGTAGCGGGCGGCTGCGAGCGTGGGTTCCTGCGGCGCGCCGGTCGCACCGGGGTGCGCGGTGCCGTAGGGGTTGCCTCCGGCCGCGTAGACGCTGGCGTCGGTGTAGCCGGGGGAGACGATGACCGAGCCCCAGTGGTGGAAGCAGTTGTAGAGCGCCAGCAGAGTGGATTCGTTGCCGCCGTGCGTGTTGTGGGCGCTGGTGAACGCGGTGGCGGGCTTGTTCGCCATCACGGCCTGCTGCCACAGGGCGCCGGTGGTGTCAATGAACTGCTTGAGCTGGGCAGCCACGTTTCCGTACCGGGTGGGGGACCCCAGGGCGTAGGCATCGGCCCATTCCAGGTCCTCCAGGGTGGCGACGTCCGTGTCCTTGCCGGCCTCGACGTGATTGCGCCAGGCCGGATTGGCGTCGATGGCTTCGTCGGGGGCCAGTTCGGGAACCCGGCGCAGGCGGACCTCGGCCCCCGCCTTCTCGGCTCCTTCGGCCACCGCCTGGGCCAGCGCGTGCACGTTTCCCGTGGCTGAGTAGTAGATGACTGCGACCTTGACCGTCATGGTTCCCACCAAGCAATAGTTGTTTTCTGTTCAACAATTGAGAGGTTAGGGGCGGGCGGTGGACCGGCGGGAACTCGGCTCGGGACATGTCTGCCTTGGTTACGGCCACGCCATGGTGCGGGCGACGTCCTACGCGTGCGCCGCCGCGCGAGCGGCCGGACCAACGGAGTTCGTGGGGGTCGGCGCGTCGGGGCGGCGATGGACATACGAGGCCATGCTCGCCGAACTGCCTGACCACGCGGGCAGTTCGGCGGACGGTCCCCGTCAACACCTTGCCGACGGCCGCCCCGCCGGAACACCCGCCGGCGGGGCATCGCCGACACAACGCGTCGGCACCGTGAGCGCCGCCCTCGTCGGCAGGTTCAACGCCAGGCAACCGCCGCTGCGTGTCTCCGCCCGGTGACCGGGCCACCCGGTGCGATCGCCTGGGCGGCGGGTTCGGGCCTGGGTGTTCAGCCTCGGGTACGGGCCGGCCGGCGGCGCAGCGCGAGCCGCGCCGGAAGCAGCGCCCCGACCCAGGTCAGTACGGCGATCGAACCGGCGATCAGCGCATACAGGGGGAGGGGGACGGTGGGCCACCAGGAGGGTCCCGCCGCTCGTGCCACCAGTATCAGGGGGAAGGCGGAGAGCAGGGTGCCGGTGAGCAGGCCGGCGAGGACGACTGCGAGGGTCTCCCAGCGCATCATGCGCAGGATGTGGCGGCGTTGCGTGCCGGCCAGTCGTAGCAGGGCGAACTCCTGTCGTCGTTCGGTGGTGGCCATGGCCTGGGTGGTGATGACGGCCACGGCGGTATACCCGATGATCATGGCGGCCAGCAGGTAGTTGATCCAGGCGTTTGCGCGCTGCTGGTGCAGTTGAGCGTCTGTCACCATGCGGCTGTGCAGGGTTGCACCGGGGTGGCTGTGCACGACACGGGCCAGGCTGGGATCGGCTGTGGCGGTTTCGGGGCGGCTGCGCACCAGGACGGTGGTGTCCAGTGCGCTGGTGGTGTGGGGCTGTAGCAGGTCGTGCGGCAGGGTGACGTCGGCGAAGCCCATGCCTCGTTGGTAGGTGGCCGTCACGGTCGCGGTGACAGCGGTGCCGTCCCCGAGATACAGGCGCGTGTGGTCGTTGAGGTGCACTCCCAGCGAAGAGGCGGCCATGGTGCTCAGCGCGACGCTTCGGCCGCGCAGGCGGGTCATACTGCCGTCGGTGACGTCGAGATCCAGTGTTCGGGCCAGGTGCGTCGCGTCGATGCCCTGGGCGCTCAGCACGGCGGTCTCTTCCTGGCCGAGGGAATGCCCGACGAGTACCACCGTGGATCTGACCACGGGGGTTGCCGTCTGGACCTGGGGGTCGTCCCTGATCTCCTGCAGGAAGGCGGGGGAGATCCCCACAGGGGAGGCGATCACCCGGTCGGCCCGCAGTCCGGCCTTCATCTGCTGCTCGGCCTGGGCAAGGCCCGTGGTCTGCGCGAACACGACCGTGGAGGCGAAGGAGGCGGCGAGGATCAACGGTGTGACGGCCGCTGCCAGGCGGCGTGCGTTGGCCCGGGTGTTGGCGGCGGCCAGGTAGCCGCTGACGCCGGCGCGGGTGAACACCGGGGCGATGACGCGCAGCGCGGTTCGGGCGAGCGGCGGGCCGAGCACCGCCGCGGTGATCACCAGGAGCAGGGTGAGGGAGTTGGCCAGTGCCGCCAGGGTCGCGAAGTCACCGCCGCGGCGCAGCCCGATGAGGAACAGTCCTGCGGACACCGAGGCAAGAACGGCTCCGGTGATCGCGCGGCCCCGGCCGAGGCCGGCCTGGGCCACCTCGGCTTCTCCCAGGGCCTGGGTCGGTGCGATGCGGGTGGCGCGCCGGGAGGCCGCCAGGCCGGCCGCGACGGCTGACACCGTGGTCACCAGCACGGCCGCGACAGCCGGCAGCGGCCCGACGTACGGAACGAAGTCGGACGGCACGATCTGGTGCCGGGCGAACTCGCCGCGCATCCACCACATGAGCCCGACACCCAGGGGCCAGCCCAGCACGCCCGCGGGAAGTGCGCTCAGCACGGCTTCGGTCCAGATCATGCGCCGCACCTGCCCCGGCGTGGTGCCCACCGCCCGCAGCAGTGCCATGTCACGTCGGCGATGGGAGACGGACAGCGCCATCGTGGCGTAGACGATGAACGCGGACACGAGGACCGCGATACCGCCGAGGGAGGCCGACAGCGCGAGCAGCGTCGAGGAGGCGACGTTCAGATCGAGGAACTCCGCGCTGGCGCGTGCCCAGCCGGTGTACACCGCCGGCTGCCCATCGCCATGGACGGCGGCGGTGATCCGGGCCGCCAGGACGGAGGCCGCGGTGTGGGGGGACGCGAAGACGCCCAATGCCTGGACACGCGGCGGGGCAACGGCCGGCAGCTGTCCGTCGGGAAAGAACACGGACGCTTCCCGCAGGCCGCCACCGTCTTTTCGAGCCAGGAGCGCGGTGACCGTTTTCGTCTGGGCGCCGACGGCGCTTACGACGCTGACGCGGTCGCCGGGCCTGATGCGGGCGCGGCGCGCCGACGTCACATCAAGGGCCACCTCGTCGGGGCGGGCCGGCCTGAGGCCTGTGGCCAGGCGCAGGCCTCCCAGGCGGGTGCTGGACCAGTTGCGGCCCGTCGGCGCAGCACCGTTGGATCCCGTGACCTGGCCGGCTTTTCCAGCCCGTACCTGCACGGGGACGGCCTCGTCGGTGCTGACCGAGCGGACGCCCGGTATCCGGGCGATCCGGGCGGGCAGGGCCAGGTCGAGCGCGGCACGTTCGGTCAGCGTCTTTCGCTCCGAGCGCCGTTTGCCGTTCGAAGTCTGCACCGGGACAGTGACCTGCCCTGCCCCGGCGACGATCACATCGGCTGCGGCATAGCGCTGGGGCGCGGCAGCGGAGCCGGAGCGCAGCGCGGACTCCAGGAGGGTGCCGCAAGCGCTGATCACGGCGGCGCCCAGCAGGAGGGCGAGGAAGACGCCCGCGAAGCTGCCCGTGCGGTACCGCAGTGTGCGGGCGGCGAGCCTCAGCACGGTGCGGCCCGGCGCAGGTCGGCGAGCAGCCTGAGGGCGGCGTCGGGGGTGGGCGATGCAACCTGCGCGGCGATGCGGCCCTTCGCGAGGAACAGCGCGTGATCGCTTACCGCGGCTGCCACCGGATCGTGCGTGACCATGACGACGGTCTGGTGCAGGTCGTCGACGGCCTGGCGCAGCAGGGCGAGGATCTCCCGCGCCGCGTCCGCATCCAGCGCGCCGGTCGGCTCGTCAGCGAAGATCACTTCCGGGTTGGTGATCAGGGCCCGGGCGATGGCGACCCGTTGCTGCTGTCCGCCGGAGAGCTGGCTGGGCCGGTGTCTGAGGCGATCGGTCAGCCCCAGGCGCTCGGCGAGTTGGCCCAGCCGGCCTTCGTCCCTGCGGCGGCCCGCCAGCCGCAGGGGGAGGGTGATGTTCTGCTCCACGGTCAACGACGGCAGGAGATTGAACGCCTGGAATATGAAGCCGATCCGGGTGCGCCGCAGGACTGCCCGTTGGGCTTCGCGCAGCGTGGAGACGTCGGTGGCGCCGAGCAGCACCCGGCCGGACGTCGGCGTGTCCAGGCCCGCGGCGCAGTGCAGGAAGGTGCTCTTGCCCGACCCTGAGGGGCCCATCACCGCGGTGAACGTGCCCGGCGCGATCGTCGTGCTGACCCGGTCCAGCGCCGCCACGGCGCCGGCGCCCTGGCCGTACCGCTTGCTCACCTCCTGCAACGTCACTGCGTGGCCCGTGCCAGTCGCCGGGCTGGGAAGCTGTGCCCACTCCAATTGGTCTCTCCTTGATGACGGTCCCGCCGATGCGGCTCTTTTCATTGCAAAGGCTCCGGCACGCCGATGCGCCGGTCGCCCGGGTGAGTCTGCTGCTCGCCCGGCAGGAGGAGATGAGTGCTGCTGCTCCGCCGTGGGGGGGAGGAGCCACCGGCCGGGCACGGCGGCCGACGACAAGAGCCAGGCGGCCGGTGACACAAGCCAGGCGGCCGGCGTGCCGGGCCGCGGGTCTCCGACCGTCTTGTTT